>NZ_JBEXSI010000015.1:26979-143617 GCF_040613515.1 Streptomyces sp. NPDC006261 | reverse complement strand
TGGTTGTGAACCCTGGTGTTGTGGGGGGGGCCGCGCGGGCGGGGGGCCTGGGTCCCCGCACTCGCCCCGCGGCCCCCGGCCCCGCGGGGGGGGGGGGGGGGGTCCGTCGACGGACCCGCCCCACCAGCCGTGTTCAGCGCAGCCACCCGTGGTCACGGACGACCGGGAGCCGGGCCCACAGCCGCCCCAGACCGAACACGTCACCGGCCGAGACAGCGGCCAGAGCGATCAGCATCACCGCGTAGACCAGGTGGTAGTCGGCGAACGGGTTCGTCGACATGCTCGCCGACCCGTCCGACAGGTGCTGCGCGGGCGGCCACTCCGCCACCCACATCAACGCCATCATCAGCGTTCCCGCGAGCGCTGCCAGACGCAGCGCCACCCCCACCGTGAGAGCCAGCCCGACCCCGAGCAGACCCAGCATGAACAGCCAGTCCGCCCAGGCCGCACCCGCCCACGCGTGGAACGTCGACTCCATCGGACCGGCAGCGACATGCCCGAGGAATCCCTCGGTGGGCGAACCACCGCCGATCCAGCCCCTGCCGGAGGCGGTCGCGTAACCGAGGCCGAACGTCTTGTCGAGGAAGGCCCACAGGAAGACGAAACCCATCAGCACACGGGCCGAGGCGAGAACAAGAGGCGGTGCGGTACGCGTGCCGGCACCCGCCGACACACCCGCCTCCGGGGAAGCGGCCTGAGTCCTGCGCAACGACGGCAGGTGGACACGCGAGCTGCGGTGAGCGGGCTGGTGCACAGCCATGACGGCGATCCCTTCGACACTGGCCGAGTGGTTCCCGGCACCGCTCACTCTTCCGGGCCGCGCCACTGGGCACCCGACGCCAAAGGTCCACACCGACGGGCTGAACGGCCCCCAGAACAAGGGGCATTCGGCGCGAGCGATCGCCATCACGTCGGCGGCACCGGTCACTGGTGGCGCCGGCAGGTTCCTCGATGGCGAAGTTGCTGCGGTCGAGGAAGGTGGTGAGGCCGGTCATCAGGATGATCGCGGAGAGCTGCTCCTCGTCGAAGCACCCTCCCTGACGTCCAGTCAGCGGGGCTCGCCTCTCGTCGCCGGGGCTGCCCCGCTGTATGGCGACGGTCCGGCGAGCTGGCGGCCCCGCTCGACGGCGGCCCGAGGAAGGCGCTGGCGGGCCGCTCAGCCGCCGCTCCGCGCCCTCACGAGGCGGGCCGGGCGCTGCGCACCGCGTCCGAGGACTGCCCCAGGGGTGCGTGCCACACGAGCCGCGACCCCCCTCCTTCCGGACTCTCCAGCTCCATGTCGCCGCCGAGCGTCCGTGCGCGTTCCGCCATGTTGGCCAGCCCACTGCGGCGGCCTCCGGCCGGGATGCCGACGCCGTTGTCCGTGACCGTCAGACGGACCTGCTTGCCGTCGGTGTCCAGCACCACGTCGGCACGGTCGGCGTGGGCGTGCCGGGCGATGTTGGTCAGGGACTCGGTGAGGACGGCCATGACGTGGTCGGCGGTCCGACCGGGCACGTGCGTGTCGAGCAGGCCCTCCATGCGGACGCTGGGGGCGAAGCCCAGAAGAGGAGCTGCCTCGCCGATCGCGCGTACCGCGCGGGAGCGCAGCCCGGGCGCCGAGTCGTCGTCGCGGGAGCGCAGGCCGAAGATCGTCGACCTGATGATCTTGATGGTTTCGTCGAGGTCGTCCACCGCCCGCAGGATCCGCTCGGAAGCCACGTCGTCCTGGACGCGCCGCCCGGCGCTCTGCAGCGTCATGCCGGTGGCGAAGAGCCGTTGGATGGCCAGATCGTGCAGGTCGCGTGCGATGCGGTCGCGGTCCTCCAGCAGCGTGATCTGCTCGGCGTCCTGGCGGCGTTCCGCCAGCTCCATCGCGACGGCGGCCTGCGCGGCGAAGACCTGGAGCGGCTCGGTCTCCTTCTCGGTGAACTCCCGGCCGCCGGGCCGGCGGACCAGCAGGACCACCCCCTTGGCCTCGTCACCCGAGCCGATGGGCACGGCGACGGCCGGTCCCAGCCCGTCGAAGCGCGGCGGGCCGACCGAGAGCTGGGGGTCACGTGAACCGTCCGCGGTGCTGACAGAGGCCCGGTGAACGAACGCCTGCCCGATGAGACTGCCTTCCACGGGCAGGACGACCCCCCGCCACACGTCGGCATCCTGGCCTATCGCCAGCTCCACGGCGAGTGTGTCCGTCCCGCTCACCGGCACGGCCACCACGCTCAGGGCCGACGTGGTGATCTCCCTGGCCCGCTCCGCGATCAGCGGCAGCACCCCGGCCTGGTCCGCTCCGGACATCAGCGTATGGGTGATCTCCGCGTTCGCCTGCAGCCAGCGCTCACGCAGCCGGGACTCCTCGTAGAGGCGAGCGTTGTCGATCGCCACGCCGGCCGCCACGGCCAGCGTGGCGAGTACCGCCTCGTCGTCCTCGTCGAACCGCTGCCCGCCGCGCTTCTCCGTCAGGTAGAGGTTGCCGAAGACGTGGTCGCGCACCCGGATGGGGACGCCCAGGAAGGTGTTCATCGGCGGGTGGTGGGCCGGAAAGCCGTAGGAGGCCGGGTGCTCGGAGAGCCTGGACAGACGCAACGGCTCCGGGCGGCGGATCAGCTCGCCCAGGATGCCGTGGCCTTCCGGGTAGGAGCCGATCCTCGCGATCTGTTCCGCGTCCACACCCACCGTGTGGAAGGCGGACAGCCGTTTACCGTCCGGGCCGATCACTCCGAGCGCGGCGTACTCGGCGTCGACCAGAGCCGCCGCGGCCTCGACGATGCTGCGCAGCGCCTGCTCCAGATCCAGCTCGCGACCGACCGACAGCACGGCCTCCAGCAGGCTGTGCACCCGGTCCCGGGTGCCGCGCGCCGCGTCCAGCCGGGCCTGCAGCTCCTCCAGCAACTCGTCCAGCCGCAGTTGCGGCAGTCGTACCCGGGCCTCGCGGGGTCCTTCGGCGTTCTCCACCCGCTGCTCCTCCAACGCCTCACCGCCTGTCGGCAACCATCGCGTTTGACCGCCACAGTAACGGCTCGAACAGGGAGGAGGGCAGGAGACCGCCTCAGGCGTACGGGAGGTCCGGCCGGAAATGATCATTCCGGGCGGGCGGAGGTGAGGCCCCACACATCGCCGTACGAGACACGGGCCTTCACCGGGGCGGTCGGCGCACCGTCCCCGCACGGGATGGGGTGGTGCCCGGCGGTGTTCCGGGCGACGGCCTTCAGCGTCCGTCGGGTCGCATACGGTCGCGAGCCTGGGTGGCGATGACCGCGGCCTGGACGCGGCGCTCCACGCCGAGCTTGGCGAGCAGGCGGGAGATGTGGTTCTTCACCGTCTTCTCCGCGAGGTACAGCCGCTGCCCGATCTGCCGGTTGGTCAGTCCTTCCCCGATCAGGTCGAGGATCTCGCGCTCGCGGTCGGTCAGCCCCGGCAGCATCTCCGGCTCCTCGGCCGGCTGACCGCCCCGCAGTCGCGCCATGAGCTTGGCCGTGGCGCTCGCGTCCAGCAGCGACTGGCCACGGGCCACCGTCCGCACCGCCGTGACCAGGTCCGATCCCTGGATCTGCTTCAGGACGTAGCCGGCGGCTCCCGCCATGATCGAGTCCAGCAGTGCTTCCTCGTCGTCGAAGGAGGTAAGCATCAGGCAGGCCAGGTCCGGCATGGTCGAGCGCAGTTCGCGGCAGACGGTCACCCCGTCGCCGTCGGGCAGACGCACGTCGAGGACGGCCACGTCGGGTCGCAGAGCGGGAACCCTCACCAATGCCTGCTCCGCCGTCGCCGCCTCCCCGATGACCGCTATATCCGGTTCGTCCTCCAGCAGGTCGTGCACGCCTCGCCGTACCACCTCGTGGTCGTCCAGGAGGAACACCCTGATCGGACCGCCCGTGCTGCCGCCCTGCTCGCTGTACGCCATCGACCGCTCCTCGTATGCCTCGTCCTGTGCTGGCATCCTCATCCTGTCGGACGGCCCAGGACCAGGGCCGGTCGGCCCCACTTTCGCCCGCGTCAATGGGCCACGAGACCATACTCGCGGAACTGACCCCTTACCCGGTCCACCAGCGCCGGGCCGGGAATCGGCGTGTCACGCAGAGGGAAGGGGATGCCCAGTGCGTCGTACTTGGCGGCGCCGAGCTTGTGGAACGGCAGGACGTCGACCCGCTCCACGCAGCCCAGGCCCGAGAGGAACGCGGCGAGTCCGTCGACGGCGATCCCGTCGTCGGTCCAGCCGGGCACCAGGACGTACCTGATCCACACGCGCTTGCCCAGGCTCTCCAGACGGGTCACGAAGCTGAGGGTGGGAGCGAGTGCGCCGCCGGTCAGCTTCCTGTAGGTGGTGATGTCGAAGGACTTGATGTCGAGGAGCACCAGATCGGTGTCGGCGAGGAGCTCGTCCGAGGCCCGGACCCCCAGGAGGCCCGAGGTGTCGAGGGCCGTGTGCAGACCGGCCTGCTTGCAGCGGCGCAGGACCGCCGCGGTGAAGGCCGACTGGAGCAGAGGTTCACCACCGGTGACGGTGACCCCGCCCCCCGCCGTGGTGATGAAGCCCTGGTACGTGCCGATCTCAGCCATCACCTCGTCGACGGTGGCCTCCCGTCCGTCGCGCATGTGCCAGGTGTCGGGATTGGCGCAGTACAGGCAGCGCAGCGGGCAGCCGCTCACGAAGAGCACGAACCGGGTCCCGGGACCGTCCACGCCGGTGGACAGGTCCCAGGAGTGGATCCGGCCTGTCGTCACGGTGCTCACAGTGCGCCGTGGAAGGTGCGGCTGATCACGTCGAGCTGCTGCTCGCGGGTCAGGCGGACGAAGTTCACCGCGTAGCCGGAGACCCTGATGGTCAGCTCGGGATAGTTCTCCGGGTGCTCCACGGCGTCCTCCAGCACGGCCCGGCTCAGCACGTTCACGTTCATGTGGAAGCCGCCCGCGGACACGTAGGCGTCGAGGATGCCGACCAGGTGACCGGCGCGTTCCCCGGGGACGTGCCCCAGCCCTTCCGGGGTGATCGTGGTGGTCAGGGAGATGCCGTCCCGTGCGGCGTCGTAGGGCAGCTTGGCCACCGAGAGGGCGGAGGCGGCCACTCCGTGCTTGTCGCGGCCGTTCATCGGGTTGGCGCCGGGAGCGAAGGGCTGTCCGGCGCGCCGGCCGTCGGGGGTGTTGCCGGTGTGCTTGCCGTACACGACGTTGGAGGTGATGGTCAGCACGGACTGGGTGTGCTCCGCGTCGCGGTAGGCGGGGTGCTCGCGCACCTTCGCCATGAACGACTCCACCAGGTCGACGGCGATGCTGTCGGCACGGTCGTCGTTGTTTCCGTACACCGGGAACTCCCCCTCGGTCCGGAAGTCCACAGCCAGCCCCGTCCGGTCGCGGAAGACCCTGACACGGGCGTGCTTGACGGCGGACAGACTGTCCACGGCGACGGACAGACCGGCGATGCCGCAGGCCATGAAGCGGTGGACGGGGTAGTCGTGCAGCGCCATCTCGATGCGCTCGTAGGCGTACTTGTCGTGCATGTAGTGGATGACGTTGAGCGCGTCGACGTACGTCCGCGCGAGCCAGTCCAGGACGCGGTCGTACGCCGCCGACAGCTCGTCGTAGTCGAGGTACTCACCGGTCAGCGGCGCCATCTCAGGGATGATCCGGTCGCCGGTCATCTCGTCCTGGCCGCCGTTGACGGCGTAGAGCAGCGCCTTGGCGAGGTTGACGCGGGCTCCGAAGAACTGCATCTGCCTGCCCACCGCCATGGCGGAGACGCAGCAGGCGATCGCGGTGTCGTCGCCGGTGCGTGCCCGCATCAGGTCGTCCGACTCGTACTGGACGGCGCTGGTGTCGATGGACACCTGTGCGCAGAACTCCTTGAAGCCGTCCGGAAGCCGCGACGACCACAGCACGGTCAGGTTCGGTTCCGGGGCGGGACCGAGGTTGTACAGGGTCTGCAGGAAACGGAAGGAGGTGCGGGTGACCAGCGTGCGGCCGTCGGCACCGATGCCGCCGATGGACTCCGTCACCCAGGTCGGGTCGCCGGAGAACAGCGCGTCGTACTCGGGGGTGCGCAGGAAGCGGACGATGCGCAGCTTGATGACGAAGTCGTCGATCAGCTCCTGGGCGCGCGTCTCGTCGAGGAGTCCGCCGTCCAGATCGCGCTGGAGGTAGACGTCCAGGAAGGTGGAGGTCCGGCCGAGCGACATCGCCGCGCCGTTCTGCTCCTTCACGGCGGCCAGGTAGCCGAGGTAGAGCCACTGCACGGCCTCGTGCGCGGTGGCCGCGGGACGGCTGACGTCACAGCCGTACGTGGCCGCCATCGCCGTCAGCTCGCCCAGCGCCCGGATCTGTTCGGCGAGTTCCTCCCGGTCGCGGATGACGTCCGCGGTGGACGGCACGGCGTCGAGGCGGGCGCGGTCGGCGTCCTTGGCCTCGACGAGCCGGTCGGTGCCGTAGAGGGCGACGCGCCGGTAGTCCCCGATGATCCGGCCACGGCCGTAGGCGTCCGGCAGGCCGGTGATGATGCCGACCCTGCGGGCGGCGCGCATCGCCGGGGTGTAGGCGTCGAAGACGCCGGCGTTGTGGGTCTTACGGTAGGTGTCGAACACCCTCGTCACGAACGGGTCCGGCTCGTAGCCGTACGCCTTCAGCCCGTTCTCCACCATGCGCAGGCCGCCGTTGGGCATGATCGCCCGCTTCAGCGGGGCGTCGGTCTGCAGGCCGACGATCAGCTCACGGTCGCGGTCGATCCAGCCGGGGGCGTGCGAGGTGATGGTGGAGGGGGTGGCGGTGTCCACGTCGAGGACGCCCCTGCGCCGTTCCTCCGGGAACAGCGCGCTGACCTTCTCCCATACCGCCCGTGTGCGGTCCGTCGCACCGGTCAGGAAGGCGGCGTCGCCTTCGTAGGGCGTGTAGTTGGCCTGGATGAAGTCCCGCACGTCGATGCGCTCACGCCACCCGCTCCCGGTGAACTGTCGCCAGGCGTCGGCGGTCCGGGGGTCGGCTGTCACCGTCGCGGTCATCACAGGTCCTCTCGTCGGACGGTCTCGTCACTGCCGATGCTCGTCGTGGGGGCCGGCTGCGGGCAGTGCCGGACAGGGCACCGGGCGGGCCCGGGCGGCCCCGGTCGGCGGGACCTTCGGCCTCCCCCGGACAGTTACCGGGCGCGGTGCGGCGAGCCGGTCGGCGGTGTTCGCTCCGAAGTCCAAGGGCCCTGCGGCACCTGGTGGCAGGAGCCGGGAGGGGGTGCCAGGTCTGCGCTCCACTCTGCGGGCCGCCACGGCGACTGTCGGAGCGACTCCCCCGTGGCCGCGTCCAGCAGGGCTTGGGCGCGAGCCCGCCGCACACTTCTCGTCCTTCCGTCGCGGGCCGCCGGTCGCGTGGTGGGCAGGGCGGTGGCGGGCGGGACGACGCCGAGGGAGATCACGAGGGAGACGATCGCCGGCATCTGCGGTTCGGTCGTCCCACCGCCACGGTCGGCTATCTCGTCCGGCCGTATCTCGTCTACCGCAGGCGGGCCGCTCCGGCAGCGGCCCCGGGCCGCCGGCGGTCGGCCTCCGGCTCCCCGGTGAGCCGCGCGAAGTGCCGGCCGCGGCCACGAGCCGCGCCCTCCGAAGCTCCACTCGAAGAAGGACCCCGCACCGCCCGCCGCCGGCGTGTTCTCGTGAGGTGGACGCCGAGGTGGTCCTGCGGGGTGCGGAACGGCCATCGCGGTGATGTGCCGTCCACCGCTTCCTCCACCGGGTACCTGGTGGAGGAAACCCGGTATCGGTCCGAGTTCTGCCTGTCGCCGCCGCGCGCGAGTCCGCCGCTCTGCGCTTCCGGCCCGAGAGGCCCGGCCACCCCCGCTGCCCGGTGAAGGATGTTCTGCGCGTCTCGTGAGCCGGCCTCGCCGCGTGGGGAGTCTCCCCCGCACCGGGCGTCGGCGGGCCGCAACGGCGAGCCGGCACGTACGCACGGCCGTTCCGGACAAGGGGCGGTAGGGCCTTCGCGCTCGCGCGACCCGGTCGGCGGGTCCGTTTGCCGGATGGCGGGATGCACCCGAGCCGGTCGGCCCCGTGGAGAAGGCCGATCGGCCCATCTGGCCCGGTACCCGGACCGCCAGGATGGTGAGCACAGTTCCCCTGCACGCCGTCCTGTCGAGGAGACCCATGCTTTCGCCCGATTCGGCCGCCGTCGTCCGCGCCACCCTGCCCGCCGTCGGCGGAGCTCTGGACGAGATCACGGCCCGGTTCTACGGCACCATGTTCGCCGAGCAGCCCGACCTGCTGGACGGGCTGTTCAACCGCGGCAACCAGGCCACCGGTGGTCAGCGCCGCGCTCTTGCCGGTTCCATCGCCGCCTTCGCGCAGGCACTGCTCGCCGATCCCGGGACCAGGCCGGACGCACTGCTCTCCCGGATCGCCCACAAGCATGCGGCGCTCGGTGTGACCGAGGACCAGTACACGATCGTCCACAAGTACCTCTTCCGTGCCATCGCGGAGGTGCTCGGCGAAGCGGTCACGCCGCAGGTGGCCGCCGCCTGGGACGAGGTGTACTGGCTCATGGCGGGCGCCCTGATCGCCCAGGAGGCCCGTCTCTACCAGCAGGCGCAGGTCGACCCCCGTCACCCGTGGCGGAAGTGGACGGTGGTGGAACGGCGTGAGGAGACCCCCGATGTGGTGTCCTTCCTGCTGCGCCCGGCCGACGAGGATCCCGTGCCGCCCGCCCGCGCCGGCCAGTACGTCAGCGTCAGGGTGCGGATGCCCGACGGCATACACCAGGTACGCCAGTACAGCCTGTCGGGCGCCCCCGGCGACCAGCTGCGCCGGGTCACCGTCAAGCGGGTGGCGAGCCTGTCCGACGCGCCCGAGGGCGAGGTGTCCAACCAGTTGCACCGCACCGTCGGGGCCGGCGACCAGCTCGCTCTGTCCGCTCCGTTCGGCGATGTGGTCCTCGACAAGGCCGACAGCCCTCTGCTGCTGGTCTCGGCCGGCATCGGCTGCACCCCGATGGTCGGCATGCTCGAACACCTCGCGGCGACCGGAGCCACCCGCACGGTCACGGTGCTGCACGCCGATCGTTCGCCGGCGGACCACGCCCTGCTCTCGGACACCCACCGCCTGGTGGGGCGCCTGCCCGCTGCCCGGGCGGAGTTCTGGTACGAGCAGAACGCTGCCGCCGAGCCCGGAGCCCACTCCGGTCTGATGGACCTCGGGGAACTGAAGCTGTCCGCCGGCACTGATGTCTACCTCTGCGGCTCACTGCCCTTCATGCGGGCCGTCAGGGCACAACTGCTCGACTCGGGGGTTCCGGCGCGCCACATCCGCTACGAGGTCTTCGGCCCCGACCTGTGGCTGGCCCACGCCGAAGCCTGAGCGCGGACGACACGGGGGCGCGGGGCCGGGCGACCTCTGCGGCGAAGGCGGTGCGGGCCGCCCTCGGGGCGGTGCCACGTGGAGGGCGGGGAGGGGCCGCCCAGCCCTCCCGTGAGCGGGCATGGTGCCGCAGGGCGGGGTGGGTGACAGGCGAGAGCTTGTGAAGGAGAGTCGCCATGAGGACCCGGGAAATCGATGCCGCAGCCGTCCAGACCCTGCTGGCCGCGGCGGTGGCCGCGCCCTCGATCCACAACACGCAGCCCTGGCGGTTCGGCCTGGACGCGGACAACGGGTCGGTCGAAGTCCGTGCCGCCGCCGGACGGCGGCTTCCGGTGACCGATCCCGACCTGCGTGCCCGCCATCTCTCTGTGGGCGCGGCCGTCTTCAATCTCCGGGTGGCCGCGGCGCACCTGGGCTGGGTGCCCGTCGTCCGGCTGCTGCCCGCCGAGGACGATCCCGAGCTGCTGGCCGTCGTGCACCTCGCCGGGGCCGGCGAGGACGGGCCCCCGTCCTTGCGGTCGCTGTACGAGGCCGTCGAACGGCGTCACAGCAGCCGGATGCCGTTCACCGGCCGCCCCGTGCCTGAGGCGATCGTGACGGAGATGATCGCTGCGGCGCGCACGCGGGGCGCCCGCCTCGAGGTCCCCGACATCGTGGGGACCAGGCGTCTGCTGCGGTTGACCCAGGCGGGCGAGGTCCGCAACGCTTCCCACCCCGGCCGCACGGCGGAGGCGCACGGCTGGCTCACCGCCCCGGGACCCGACTCCGGGTACGGCACCCCCGTCACCGCGGTGGGAGCCCTGGACGCGTCCGGCCGGATACCGATGCGGGACTTCACCGGTCAGCTGCCCGTACCGCATCTTCCTGCCCTGCACTTCGAACGCCATGCACAGGTGGCACCGTTGTGGACCGCGCGGGACCGGCGGGAGGACTGGCTGCGGGCGGGCCAGGCGCTGCAGCACGTGCTGCTCACGGCGACCTCGTACGGGGTACGCACCTCGATACTGCACCAGGCGATGGAGTGGCTGGATCTGCGGGCGGCGGTGAGTGGTTCGCAGCAGCGGTGCCCGCAGCTGCTGATCCGGTTCGGGTACGGCCCCGAGGACGGTCGCACCCCGCGCGCGGCCGCGTGCGCCGCATCGTCCCCAACGCCCGGGGCGGCGGTTTCCGGTGAAGGGACCGCCCCGTCCGCCTGACCGTGTCCGGCGGTACTGCCGACCGGAGACGCACGCGGAAACGCCCGCTCATCCCGTGGTGCGTGTGCCCGTGATCTCGCGGCCCGTGACCAGCTCGGACTCGATACGCACGAACACCCCGTCACGTACGGGCATCCAGGAATGCGGGCCGGACCGCGAGAGCCGTTCGTGCTCGGCGGGCTCGGCCACCACGCCGGCCCGACCGGTGACGACCACGCTCCAGCCCGACCGGGTCGCCGCGCTGAACTCGTCCGCCTCGAAAGCGACCACGGCACCGTCGATGGCGTGCACGAGGTCGGAGTCCGCCGAGGTGTACAGCACAACGGAGTCGTCCTCGTCCACGGCGAAGTTGACCGGGAGGACCGCGGGCAGCGCCTGCCGGGTGTACACGACCCGGCCGAGCGGCACTTCGACGAGCAGACGAAGGCATTCCAGCCGGTCGAGAATGCGGATGGCGTCGTTCTCGAGCATCCCACCATCCTCCGCGCCGCGGTATGACGCCGGGTAGGGCCGGTCGGCCCTATCTGCGGGTCCTGGCAGCAGACGGCCGCAGCCGCAGTTCCGACCGAGTCGTGTGAGCAAACCGGGGCGCCGCGCCCTTTCGAAGTGGACCGGCCGGATTCGATGGAGGACCGTCAGCCTCGCGGCAGGGCCCCCTGGCCCATGCCGCCCCGGCGCCCCGAGGACGACAGTGGCTGAGCAGTCGCCGATCCGCAGGCGTAAGACCTGCGGATCATCCATGTCGCGGAAACATACAGATGGGAAGAGGCGGACAGCATGGCCGAGGTTTCGACGGCGGACAGCGACAGGACGGCGTCGGGTGCGCCGATGCCCGGCCGGGCCTGGCTGATGCCGGCCCTGGCCACCGCCGGTTTCGCGGTCACCTTCTGGGCCTGGGCACTGCTCAGCCCGCTCGGCCCTCGGTTCAGGGACGGTCTCGACCTGTCGTCGTTCGAGCAGTCGCTGCTGGTGGCGATGCCGGTCGTCGTCGGTTCTCTGGGCCGGCCGGATCCCGGTCGGCGCACTGACCGACCGGTTCGGCGGACGGGTCATGTTCCGTGCCACCGCTGGTGACGGGGTCGCTGTTCGGGCTGTTCGAGTCGTACGCGATCGGCCTTGTCCTGCTCGCGACCGTGTCCGCCGGGACGCTGGCCTTCACCCTTACCGCCGTCGATGCCTCGTCCGCGGACGGTGAGCGGAAGTCCCGCGCCAGCAGGCAGCGCGAGCCCCGCACGGCCGGCTGAACCGCCTGCGGACCGGCGGCCCGGACCGGCGCCAGGTAGGGACCGTGGGACAGATCGTCGTCCGACCGGCAGGGGCCCGCCATGCGCCATCGGCCCGGCCTGCGCCTCCGAACGGGCCGTCATCCGGGCCAGGGCGAGCCGCGTCGCGGCACTCGCCGAGTCGCGCGGCCGCCCCCGACCGGCTGATGCGCGTAGCGGCTGTACGTATTTTGGCTGACGCCGAAACTGTCGCGCTCTGTCACCGTGCTTCGAGATGCGCCCCGGTGCCGACGCACCCGGGCGCCACTATCAAGGGAGCGGGAATGAAGGTGCACGGACTGCGGCGGGTTCCGGTCGTCGTGGTGACGCTGGCGACGGTGGCCCTGCTGGCCGGCTGCGGAGGCGGCGACGACGGGGCCGGAGGCGGCGGAAGCGATGCCGTGACCGAGGACCCGGCGAAGGGCACGTCGGCGGGGAAGACGGGTGGCGGCCAGTTCGACGCAGCCGGCCTCGAGAGCGTGGCGGTCGCCGAAGCGGACCTGCCCGGATACACCTTCACCGTCTTCAAGCAGGGCACCGTCCTCGGCACCAAGGGGAAGCCGGCCGACCCGGCCGCCTGCCAGCCCATGGAGGACATCCGGCTGCGTTCGCCCGAACCCGCGCCGACCGCGGCGGCGGCCCGATCCGTCCGCCCGAAGACGGACACGAAGGCCACCGACATCACGCTGTACGCCTACGGCAAGGCTGCCGACGCCGAAGTGCTCCTCACCCGCGTTCGCGACGCGGCGGAGAGCTGTACCGGCTACGAGGACGACATGGGCCTCAACCCGACCGTCACCGCTCTCCCCGACCCCGATCCGGGCCCGGCCGACGATGCCTTCGCCTACAGAAGGGAGTTGTCGGGAACGGCGCACTGGTACCGGGTGGTGCGCAGCGGTTCGAATGTGGCCGTCTTCGGCTGGCAGAGCCTGGTCGCGCACAGGAGCGCGGGCGACGCCCCGGAGGAAGTGATCACCGCACAACTCGAAAAGCTGACGGCGACGGCAGGCGCGGACTGAGCTCCTCCTTCAGCCGTCCTGGTGCTCCCGGAAGCGGGCTCCGGTCCGGGCGCTGAGTTCGGCGCTTCGCCGTAGTGGGCACCACGCAGCTCCAGGCGCTCGGCGAGATCGTCGCCGAGCGCCTCCTTGCCGGTGCCACCTCCGGGCGAGGCCCCGACGCGGCACACTTCTCCCCCACGACCGGACTGAACCACATCTCCGGCTCGCCGTTCCGGGCGCCGCAGGCACGTCCGGGAGGGCCGACCGGGCCGCCCCGGAGGGGGCCGAGCGGAGCGGACACAGCAGCCGGGCACGGGGCTCCTCGGCCCTGTGGCCAGGGCCGGGTCGCCCCTCCCCATCAGGACCGGCCGCCCCTGGTCCGTGACTGCGGAGCGCGGCAGTCTTGAGGCGTGGCGGCACGGTCACAGGCAGCGGAGCACCGGGTCGCCCGGCACCTCGGTGCCCGTGAGACCTCCGCCACCATGCGAGCGCTCCAGGACGGTACGAACGGACTCACCACGGTGGCGCCTGTCGGGCGGTCGCGCGTTCCCCCGTGGCGGAACGGCTCGCAGAAGTGGGCGTCACCCGGCGCCTGCCAGGTCTGGCGGGGCACCGGAGCCGGCCATCGGCTCCGGCCCTCTTCGCCCATGCTCGTGAAGGAGGATCCATCATGCCCCCTCGCACTGTCGGTGAGGTGATGACACGGGACGTCGTGCAGGCCGGCCCGACGACACCGTTCAAGGAGGTCGTGCGTCTGCTCGACCACCACCGGATCAGCGGACTGCCGGTCGTCGACGCCGACGACAAGGTCCTCGGTGTGCTGTCCGGAAGCGACCTGGTAGGCGCACAGGCGTATCGGGAAGGCTCCGCTCCGCCCTTGGCCGTGACCGCGCAGGAGGTGATGTCCAGCCCGGCCGTCACCGTGCACCCGGAGCAGTCGGTACCGGACGCCGCCCGGCTCATGGAGCGCCGCGGTGTCGAGCGGCTGCCCGTGGTGGACGAGGCCGACCGCCTGATCGGCATCGCCACCCGCCGCGACCTCCTCCGGGTCTTCCTGCGTGCGGACGAGGACATCCGCCGAGAGGTGACCGAGGAGATCGCCGGCGGAGCGGAGGGACTGCCGTCCGACACGGTCCTCGTCTCCGTTCGCGACGGTGTCGTCACTCTCGAGGGCCGGGTGGAACTGCGTTCCCGGGTACCGGAGATCGTCTACGCCGCCTGGCGCCTCGAAGGTGTGGTCGGCGTGGTGAACGGTCTGGGCTTCCGCATCGACGACTGTGCCGCACCGGCCGGACCCGCTCGCACCGGGAGTTCATGAGAGCCCGGCGAGCAGCCTCGACCGGCGGCTCGGGCGGCCTGGGCCGACGGTCCCTACCGAGCCGGGCCGGACGGCGTCGGCGAAGGCCCTCCGGGTCCTCCTGCGCCAGACGGCACCAGAGGACAGTGAGGTCACAGAGCGGGACGGTTCACCGTCGCACCGCTCCTGGCCGGCACCGCCGCGCACCACGGCGGCCCCTGACAACGGAGGCACATCACCATGACCCGACAGGACGTGCGGACCGAGGCCCGCGTCAGCACCGGCGCCCCGTCCGACACCGCGGTCGCCGTGGACCGTCTGGTCACGGACGGCCTCAAAGCACTCGCCGGCTACGACGCCCTCACCCAGGAACAGGTCGACCACATCGTCAGGAAGGCGTCGGTCGCCGCCCTGGACCAGCACACCGCTTTGGCCCGTCTGGCGGTCGAGGAGACGGGACGCGGGGTCTTCGAGGACAAGGCGGCCAAGAACATGTTCGCCTGTGAGCACGTCACGCACAGCATGGCCCACATGAAGACCGTCGGGGTCATCGGCCGGGACGACATCGAGAACATGGTCGAGATCGCCGAACCGGTGGGCGTGGTGGCCGCGGTCACCCCCGTCACCAACCCGACCTCGACCACGATCTTCAAGGCGCTGATGGCGCTGAAGACCCGTAATCCGGTGATCTTCGCGTTCCACCCCTCCGCCCAGCGCTGCAGCGCCGAAGCGGCCCGCGTCGTGCGGGACGCGGCCATCGCCGCCGGTGCCCCGGAGCACTGCGTGCAGTGGATCGAGGCCCCGTCCGTCGAGGCGACCAACACGCTGATGCGGCACCCCGGAGTCTCCCTGATCCTCGCCACCGGCGGCAACGCCATGGTCAAGGCCGCCTACTCGGCCGGCAAGCCCGCACTCGGCGTCGGCGCCGGAAACGTCCCCGCCTACGTCCACCGCAGCGCCAAGCTGCGCAGGGCCGTCAACGACCTGGTGCTGTCCAAGTCCTTTGACAACGGCATGATCTGCGCCTCCGAACAGGCCGTCATCCTGGACACGGCGGTCTACGACGCGGCACTCGCCGAGTTCCGCACCCTGCACGCCCATCTGGCCACCCCGCAGGAGAAGGCGAAGCTGGAGACCTTCCTGTTCCCCGCCACCGGCGGTTCGGGGGCCGGCTGCGAGCCCAAGGTCAACGCCGCCGCCGTCGGACAGAGCCCCGCGTGGATAGCCGAGCGGGCCGGGTTCTCGGTGCCGGAGAACACTTCGGTCATCCTCGTCGAGGCCGAACGCGTAGGTCCCGACGAGCCGTTGACCCGCGAGAAGCTCTGCCCGGTCCTCGCCGTGCTGCGCGCCGAGGACGAGCGTCATGGCTTCGGCCTTGCCGCCGACATGGTCGCCTTCCACGGCCAGGGCCACAGCGCCGTCATCCACACCGAGGACGCGGCTGTGGCCGAGGCGTACGGCATGCGGATGAAGACCGCACGGATCATCGTCAACTCCCCGTCCTCCCAGGGTGCGATCGGCGGCATCTACAACGGCTTGCTGCCGTCACTCACCTTGGGCTGCGGCTCCTGGGGCAGCACCTCGGTCTCCAACAACGTCTCCGCCGCCCAACTGCTGAACGTCAAGCGGGTCTCCGCCCGCCGCAACAACCTCCAGTGGTTCAAGGTCCCGCCGAAGATCTACTTCGAGCCGCAGGCCATCCGCTACCTGACCTCCATGCCCGACGTCCACCGCGTCACCATCGTCACCGACGCCACCATGACCCGCCTCGGCTTCGTCGACCGGATCAGCCGCGTCCTGCAACAACGCCGGGAACCGGTCACCCTCCAGATCATCGACAACGTCCAGCCCGAACCCAGCATCGATTCGGTCCAGCACGGCGCCGCTCTCATGCGGGACTTCCGCCCCGACACGATCATCGCGCTCGGCGGCGGTTCCCCCATGGACGCCGCCAAGGTCATGTGGCTGCTGTACGAGCAGCCCGGCATCGACTTCGCGGACATGCGGCAGAAGTTCTCCGACATCCGCAAGCGCGCCTTCCGCTTCCCCGCCCTGGGCAAGCTGGCCCGTCTGGTCTGCGTGCCCACCACCTCCGGCACCGGCGCAGAGGTCACCCCCTTCGCCGTCATCTCCGACCCCGCCACCGGCAAGAAGTACCCCCTGGCCGACTACGCGCTCACGCCCAGCGTGGCCATCATCGACCCCCTGCTCACCACGGTCCTGCCCCCTGCCCTCGCAGCCGACAGCGGCTTCGACGCCCTCACGCACGCTGTCGAGGCGTACGCGTCCGTCTACGCCAACGACTTCACCGACGGCCTCGCGCTGCACGCCATCCGTCTGGTCTTCGACCACCTGGAGGCAGCGGTCACCGACCGCGAGGGCGCACCGGAAGCCCGGGAGAAGATGCACAACGCCGGCACCATCGCCGGCATGGCCTTCGGAAACGCCTTCCTCGGCATCGTCCACGCCATGTCCCACACTCTCGGCGCGACCTTCCACATCGCGCACGGGCGCACCAACGCCGTACTGCTCCCCCACGTCATCCGCTACAACGGCACCATCCCGACGAAGCTGACCGGCTGGCCCAAGTACGAGGACTACCGCGCTCCCGAACGCTTTCAGGACATCGCCCGCGCCCTGGGGCTGCCCGCAACGACCCCGGCCGAGGGCGTGGAGTCCCTCGCCGCGGCCGTCGAGCACCTGCGCGACGCCGTCGGCATCGAGCCGACGTTCAAGGCGCTGGGAGTCGACGAACGGACCTTCCTGGACGCGCTGCCGCAGCAGGCCGTCAACGCCTACGAGGACCAGTGCGCACCGGCCAACCCCCGCATGCCGATGCTGGACGACATGCGGGAGCTGATGCGCACGGCCTACTACGGCTGAGCACGGGGCGGCCTCCGCGCGGAAGCCGCTGACGGGGTTTTCCCTGACAGCCCTGGCAGAGGACCGCAGAGGACCGCCCGGAGGGCGATCACCGTCCGTCGTGCCTCGCGACCAGGGCTGGAGGCGGAGGAACTGCTCCCGCCCGTACCGTCGGATGTGGTGCGGCGCCTTCGGGGCGAAGCGTCGCGAGGCTCGGGTCCCGGAGCGTCTCAGCCCGTGGCGGGGCCCGTCCAGCCTGTGGGGACGTGGCCGAGGCGGACCCGCTGCGGGTGGTCGCCGACGGGGACGGAGGTGACCTTCTCGCCGGTGGCGAAGTCGATCACCGTCACCTGGTCGGTGCCGCTCTCGGACACCACGCAGTGCTTGCCGTCTCCGCTGACGGTGGCCCAGTAGGGCTTGGAGGCGGTGACCAGCGGGCCCTCGTGAAGGGACTCGCGGTTCACGACGGTGACGTAGTCGTCCATGGTGCCGGCGATGCAGAGCTTGTCGCCCTGGGGACTCATGGACATGCCGTGATGGCGGGAGTCATTGACGTAGGTGGTGCGATCGTCACTGGTGTCCGGGTTCTTCGGCAGCGTCTTCACCCGGGTGATCTTGTCCGTGTGCACGTCGTACTCGACGAAGCCGTTGAAGAAGGAGACCTGGAAGTACATCTTCGACTCGTCGGGCGTGAAGGCGACGGGGCGCAGCGCGTCGGACAGGTCCTTGCGGCCGAAGGCGTCGAGCCGCTCGCGCATGTCGATGACCTTCTTGACCTGGAAGGTCCTCGCGTCGGCGACGGTGATGCGCCGGTCGCCCTTGGTGAAGTCCTGCCACGGCGCGTCCAAGTCGGTGTTGACCTCGCCGATGGCCATGTTCCAGAGGTGCTTTCCGCCGTCGGTGTAGACGTTCTCGTGCGGCTTGTCACCCGCCTTGAACCTGCCCGCCTCCTTGCCCGTCGCCATGTCCAGGACGTGCACGGTGTTGGAGGTGGAGGCGGAGACGGCGACCTGGGTTCCGTCGGGGGAGACCGCCATGTGGTCGGAGCGGAAACCGGACACCGGGAAACGCCAGTTGATCTTGCCGCTCTCCACGTCCATGGAGACCACATCGGCGAAACTGGGCCGGGAGGCGATCACGGACCTGCCGTCCTTCGTGGTGTACATGTCGTCGACGTACTGGTCGTGACCCTCACCCGGGCCGATCCGGATGCCGAGGAAGTACGCGAGCTTGACGGGGTTGAGGTAGATCTCCCACAGGCGCTCCTTCTTGTCGGGGATCATGTCGATGCGGCCGATCTTGGCGTAGTCGCCACGGGAGTTGATGACGTCGGCGGTGCCCTCCCAGTTGTTGCCGACGAAGAACACCTCCTTGAGCCCGTCCGCGGAGGTGGCCCGGGTCTGTTCCCGTGCTTGCTTCGGGATCTCGCTCGCGCCGGCCGAGCCCGGGATGGCGGGCAGCACGCCTAAGGTCAGCCCGACGGCGACAAGGGCGGCCGCACCGAAGGGGTGCCGACGGCGAGGACGAGGAGCAGGGGAACGCGTCATGGCGAACTCCAGAGGCAGGGGTGGGCGGCGCGCCGTCAGTCACAGGCCCGCGTCTGTTACTGGAGGTAACGTAGCCAGGAGAGGGACTCATGAACAGAGTCCGATCGAGATTCCTCCATGGATGCGTACGAGCCTTCCCGGCGACCGGCCACCGGCAGCCCCGTCCGAGCCGCCTTGTTGCGGGCATCCGGGCCCGCCCGACGGGCGAGAGGCATCGGCCTCCCCGGCGAAGTCAGTGCCCTTCGCCGTGACGACGGCGGTCAGCCGCTCTCGTCCTCGTCGACCTCATCCAGCTCCCTGACCGCCCCGTGCCCGGAAGTCGTCCGTGAGCGAAGTGAGGTAGTCCCGCGCCCCACAGGTGCCGCCGAAGAGCATCGCGGCCTGGCCGGCCCACAGGCCGTCATCGTGGTGCCCCTCTCGTGCGACGCCCTCGGGTGGACGTCCCGAGTAGCCCGTTCTCAGCGATCCACACCCGGGGCGGACGTGGGACGGCCGCCCCGGGGCGGACGTGGGACGGCCGCCCCGGGGCGGGGCGCGTCAGCCGCCGAGCTTGCCCACCGCGTCGTCCAACGACGTCGCCACCAGAGTCAGGTCCTGCGGGGCGGGGTACCTGGTGCCCAGCCGGTCAACGAGCTCCGCCCGTGTCAGCACCACCGCCGCGCCGCGGAGGTCGTCACCATCAAGGGCGGAGCGGTCGGCCACCTGAGCGCGGCCCTCCAGAAGGACCAGAGCGGAGTCGTCGTCCGCCGCCTCCAGCAGCTCGCGTACGAGAGCCTCGTTGATCATCCCGTGTTCCCTTCCCTGTTCCCGGTTGTCCGCTCACGGGCCGCCGTTGCGGCGGGGCCCGAGCTGTCCTCGCCCATAGCTGTGCGGACGGCGCCCCTGATGCGGTGCGTCAATGCTGCGACGGGCCCCAGGGCCGTGGTCGCCATGGCCGATCCGACGCCGGGATCCGGGGCGGGCCCGCGTCCCACCGCGGCTCAACATCCGCGGTGCGTCGGTCGAAGTGATCCCGGGGCAGGCGACTGTGTTCCCACTCGCACGTTCAGCGAACGACGACGTGACGCTCGTTGGGAACGCAGTGCGTCATCGTGAGACCCTCGACGTCACGCGGCGGGTTCTCGCCCAGCCGGGCAAGACGCTCACGGTCGTCGTCCGACAGATCCTGGCTTGCCAGAGGCCGCAGTCCCTTTACATCCTGCGGGGTAATGCCCAGCCCGTCGCCGACCCGGCGGCCGAGATCGTTCTCGACGAGGAGGAAGTGCCAGACCATCCTTTCCTGCACCGCGCGGTCGCATGCGGAGAGCATGCTGATGAAGTTCGTCACCAGATCGTCCCGCTCCCAGTCCTCCATGAGGAGGTAACGCTGGCCGGCCTGCAGGTAGTCGTTGGTCCGGGGAAGGCGTTTGCGGGTGAGGCGGCCGCGGATCTCCGGCCCCTGCTCGTCGTGCGTCGGGTACTGCGCCTCGCGTAGCCCGCCGGTGATCGACGGCTCGTAGTTCACCTCGGGGTTCTCACCGTGGTGGCCGTTGTCGTACGCCATCAGCCCGTCGCGCTGGTTGGTGGCCACGTGGGCGTTCTTCGCCCGGTTGACGGGAAGCTGCAGGTAATTCGGGCCCACCCGGTAGCGCTGGGTGTCGCTGTAGGAGAAGGTCCGTCCGACCAGCATCTTGTCGTCGGAGAAGTCCAGTCCGTCGACCAGTACACCGGTGCCGAAGGACACCTGCTCGTTCTCCGCGAAGTAGTTGTCCGGCACCCGGTTGAGGACCATCCGGCCCACTGCCTTCGGCGGGAAGTCCTCCTCGGGCCAGGTCTTCGTGTCATCGAGCGGATCGAAGTCCAGCTCGGGATGGTCGTCGTCGGACATCATCTGCACGACCAGTTCCCACTCGGGGTACTCCCCTCGCCGGATGGCGCTGTAGAGGTCCTTCGTGGCATGCCCCAGCTCATCCGCCTGTACGTTCGCCGCGTCCTCGGCCGTCATGCTGCGGACGCCCTGCTTGGGCAGCCAGTGGTACTTGACCAGCACCGACTCGCCTTCGTTGTTCACCCACTTGTACGTGTTGACGCCGAAGCCCTGCATGTGGCGGTAGTCGGCGGGAATGCCCCGTGGACTGAACAGATTCACGAGCATGTGCATGCTTTCCGGCGTCTGCGAGATGAAGTCGAAGATGCGCCCCGGCTTCTGCTCGTGGGAGACCGGGTCTGGCTTGAGGGCATGGATGACGTCAGGGAACTTGATCGCGTCCCGGATGAAGAACACACCGAGATTGTTGCCCACGAGATCCCAGTTGCCGTCTTCGGTGTAGAACTTGACGGCGAAACCCCGGGGGTCGCGCGCCGCCTCCGAGGAGTCACGGCCACCGATCACCGTGGAGAAGCGGACCGCAACGTCAGTGCGCTTGCCCGCCTCCTGGAACAGCTTGGCCCGGGTGTAGCGGGAAACAGGCTCCTCGCCCCACTTCCCGTACGCCTCGAAGTGGCCATAGGTCGTCACGCCCCGCGCGTGCACCACACGCTCAGGGATGCGTTCCCGGTCGAAGTGGCTGATCTTCTCCAGGAACTGGTAGTTCTCCAGGGTGGCCGGGCCGCGGGCCCCCACGGTGCGTTGGTTCTGGTTGTCGAAAACTGCATGGCCCTGCCGGTTCGTGAGTTCCGGCCGGTCATCGTCCGCGGCCGACCCGGCGTTCGCTACGTCTGTCACAGTCAACTACTCCTTCTCCGCTGTTTCTGCTCTGTCCGGCCGGCGGCCATCGCCGCCGCACCGCTGGACGCGGTGGTCAGCGCTCTGCCTCTGCGGCGGGTCTATCGGGGCCGAGGCTGACCGTGCGTCTGCCGCACGGTCCAGGCCACCGGCTGTGTGCCCGAAGCGGTCCGCCACGGCCGCCCTCAGCTGCTTCTTCTCCTCGCGCCTCTCACGGTCGTCGTCATCCGGGAGTCAGGTCTTCGAGGTGGTCAGCCGTCCTTGCCCATGGCTTTGCGTACGGCGTCCTTTGTTCGGTCCATGAGTGCGGCGACGGGCCCCAGGGCCATGTTGGCGCCGGCGGATTCCACGCCTGGATGGGGACGGGTGGGGGCCATGGCCTCGGCGGCCTTGACGCCCCGCGCCATGGAGGCGAGCCGGGCGCTGTCGGTACTGCGCCGGATGTGGGTGAACTCGTAGCGCTCCTCGGCGCGTGCGTGGTGCTGGACGTCCCGGCGCAGCTTCATGAGCCGGGGCATGAAGGTGGGATCGTCGGTGTCGATGGTGTCGAGGTCGGCGAGGGCCTCCTTCGCCGCCTTCTCCTCCTGGAGGCGGTCCTCCACCACCTGTTCGCCGCCGGGGAAGCTGCGGCGGGCGAAGGGATGGACCACTTCCTCCTCGGCCGTCTCGTGAACGGCCAGGAGACGCACCAGTCGCCGGAAGGCGTCCCTGCGTGCGTCGCCACTGCTGTGCTCGACCTCGTCGAAGAGGTTGCGGATGTCTCCGTGCTGGCGCATGAGCAGCGCCACCACGTCCTCCTCGTCGGCCGGCGGGGCGTCGGACCGTTCAGTCTGTGCGGTCATGCGGGTTCTCCTCGGTCGTTGTCGGCCGGGCGACCGGGCGGGGTGGTGGTTGTGGTCACTTGGCCGACCGGAGCTCGGGGACCGGGTGTTCGCCCTCGGTCTCCAGCCGGTAGTCCCCGCCGATCATGGCGTCGTGCTGGGCCAGCACCTGGTCGCTCGGGGCCGGTTCACCGCCGTGGATGGCTTCCTGCATCGCCTCGAACCGCTCATGGGCCTCCCGGACGTATCCGGTGCCCAGCGTGGTCAGGTCCAGCTGGTCCGCGATCAGCTCGCGCAGGTAGCCCTTGTTCGGCTCGAACGTGAGCACGTTGGGCAGCGACGGCGCGCAGACCTCCGCCGCCTCACGGCCGTCGTGCCGGCGCATCAGATCGGCCGCGATGTGCAGGTGCTCCAGCTCCATGTTCAGGTGCAGCTCCCAGATCGCCTTGACCGCCGGGTCGCTCTCCTGCTCCATGAAGGAGTGGTACAGGTAGCACTCGTTGTACTCGTGATGGACGAGCTGCTCCCACCAGGACTCACCCGGGTCGACGAGCGACTCGTAGTGCGTGACGTGCTCCTCCTCGATGAGCCCGATCTCCTGGTACAGCTGCCGGGCGATCGGCTCCATGTAGGTGGGCCCGGTGTTCATGTAGAAGTTCATCGTCTGCTGCTCCGCCGACATGATCGTCAGTGCGTGCAGCCGGGACAGCGGATGGACGGTGTTCCTGTCGTACGGCTCGCGCACATTGTCGACCGGGTCGCGGTGATGCAGCGGAGTGGGGCGCCCCGGCATCACCTCGGTCAGACCGTCCACGATCTTCTCGGCCTTGCGGTGCTCGATCATCTCGTACAGGTTGGCGTACCGGTACAGATGGTCGAAGTCCTCCAGCACACCGAACTGGTACGCCTGCCGCAGATACGGATCCGGCTCCATCCGGGCCACCCACGCGGTGAGGTCCACCGCCACCTGCTCATAGGCGATCGTCGTCTCCAGCACCGAGGAAACCCCCGGAAGCAGCCAGTTCACCGCCTTCTGCTGCTGCGCCTCGATGTAGCGCGTCCGGGCGAGCTGCTGCTTGACACCGAGGTCCGGACAGTGCCGGGCCATCTGGTGGCTGAACATGATCGCCTCGACCTCGATGCCGTTCATCGTGATGATGCGGCACCGGGTGTAAGGGTCACAGTGATCGGGGTCGATCGGCTTCACGTTCAGCTCACGCCAGTTCCTCATCTGACGGTCCAGCGGGATACCACGCTGCTCCAGCGGATTGAAAGCCATGCGACGCCTCCTTGGGAGACAAAGGGAGAGCTGACCGAGTATCCCCGCGCCACGCCCTCAAACCAGGGAACCGCGCCGCTTTGTCATCGCCTCGGCCCGGGGGTACCGGCCAGACCAGGCTGAAGGAGATGAGCCCCCCGCCTGCGACTCCTTTCGCCTGCGACTCCTTTTCGTGAGGCGCTATCCATTTCCTGCCGGGAAGGTGTGGGTTCTTGACTCAAAGGAACGAGATGCAGACAACTGCACTCTGGACGCCCATCCGGGTGACGGGGCCGGGTGGTAAGTCGATGCCAAGCGCAATCAGCGATCCGTTGTCCTGCGGTCCCTGTTCAGGGAGGCCGCCATGCCCAGGATCAGGTGGCCGACCATGTGGGTGGTGAACGGCGCGCCCGGCTGTGTGCCCACCTCAGCCCACGCCACACCCGCACTTCCGACGGTGGCGGACACTCCGCGCCACCAGGGCCAGGTGTCCCCCCATCACCACAGACGGCCTGCGGCCGACCAGTAGACGACAGCAGTCGCCGACGGGGAAGTCGCCGGCGCCTGCTCGAACAGGCCGGGGCCCGCGACGTGCGCGAGGATCACGATGCCGATGCGGCCCGGCCGGACCGGCGAGCGCGGACACCCAGCACGAGGCTGACCAGAAGAAGCGTCAGGCCGCCGATGCTCCATGCCCAGGCGTACAGGGTGATGTCGAAGCAGTAGCGGATCTGGTGCAGGCGCAGCAGCTTGTGGGCGGCGATCCCGTCGAAGATGGGAAAGCGCCGAGCCCCAGGAAGACGGCTGCCCAGCCGTACGGCGGTGCCCAAGCGCGGTAGTCCACCGCCCCCGCCCGAAACGAGGCCGTTCGACGAACCAGTATTGCCGCACAGAGCCGAAAGGCGCCCGCCAGCAATGGGCTTCCCCTGGGAATCTCCTGGAACTTCCGGGGCCCATCAAGCGGCACGAACGTGAAATAGCGGAAAGGTCATTCGTACAGGTGAGCGTGACCATCAACTGCTCATCGCGGCAGGTCACCGCACTCGCTGTGGCGTTTCCCGGTGTGTGTGCTTGACGGCGTTTCCTACCCCCTGAAAGTCTCCAGCAGCCGCAGCCACACCTCGCTGATCGTCGGGTACGCGGGAACCGCGTGCCACAGCCGGTCGATGGGGACCTCGCCCGCCACCGCGACCGTCGCGGAGTGCAGGAGTTCGCCGATGCCGGGGCCGACGAACGTCACGCCGAGCAGGATGTCGCGGTCCAGGTCGACGATCATCCGGGCGCGGCCCTTGTAGCCGTCGGCGTACAGGCCTGAGCCAGCGACCGAGGCGAGGTCGTAGTCGACGGCGCGGACGCGGTGGCCCGCTCGTTCGGCCTCGGCGAGGGTGAGGCCGACGGATGCGGCCTCGGGGTCGGTGAAGACGACCTGGGGGACGGCCGCGTGATCGGCGGTGGCTGCGTGGGCGCCCCAAGCGCCGGTCTCCAGGGGCGGGACCTTCTGGGCGCGGGCGGCGATCACGGCGCCCGCGATACGGGCCTGGTACTTGCCCTGGTGGGTGAGGAGGGCGCGGTGATTGACGTCCCCGACCGCGTACAGCCAGTCGGTGCCCTCGACGCGGCAGCTGTCGTCCACCGTGAGCCAGGAGCCGGGCTTCAGGCCGACCGTCTCCAGGCCCAGGTCGTCCGTGCGCGGTGCCCGGCCCGTGGCGAAGAGGATCTCGTCGGCCTCGGTGCGGCTGCCGTCGTCCAGGACGACCGTGACCGGGCCGTCCGGTGCGGGGCGCTCGACGGCGGTGACGGAGACGCCGGTACGTATGGTGGCCCCGGCCTCCTCCAGCGCCTCGGCCACCAGCTCGCCCGCGAAGGGCTCCATCTTCGGGAGCAGGCCTTTGCCGCGGATCAGCAGCGTGACCTCGGCGCCCAGCGCCTGCCATACGGTGGCCATCTCCACGCCGACCACTCCCCCGCCGACGACCACGAGCCGGCCGGGCACCTCCTTGGCGCTGGTGGCCTCGCGGCTGGTCCAGGGGCGGGCCCCGGCGATGCCGGGGAGGTCGGGGACGACCGCCCTGGTGCCGGTGCACACAGCGACGGCGTGCCGGGCGGTGAGCCGGTGCTCGGCGCCGCCGGGCCCGGTGACGGTGACCGCGCGAGGGCCGGTGAGGCGTCCGGTACCGCGGTGGATGTCCGCTCCGACGCTCTCCAGCCAGGCGACCTGTCCGTCGTCCTTCCAGTGACTCGTCTCGTCGTCGCGGTGGGCGAGGACAGCCTGTACGTCGAGGGGGCCCTCTACGGCACCACTCAGGCCCGGGACGCGGCGGGCGTCGGCGCGGGCGACCACGGGGCGCAGCAGGGCCTTGCTCGGCATGCAGGCCCAGTACGAGCATTCGCCGCCGATCAGCTCGGACTCCACCACGGCCGTGCTGAGCCCCGCCGCGCGGGCCCGGTCGGCTACGTTCTCCCCCACCGGACCTGCGCCGATGACCACCACGTCGTACTCGGAGACGTCCGCCGTCTCAGTCGCTGCATCAGTCATGGAAACAGTGTCGTCGGGAGTGTGCGTACCGGCCACATGGGCAGGCGGAATAGCGCAAGTGCCGTCACCGTTGTGCCGGGACAGGTCCGAACGGGCACAGGAAGAGGTATCTCACGTATGAGCACCGTAGAGCTCACCAAGGAAAACTTCGATCAGGTCGTCAGTGACAACGGCTTCGTGCTGATCGACTTCTGGGCTTCCTGGTGCGGCCCCTGCCGACAGTTCGCGCCGGTCTACGACTCGGCGTCCGAGCGCCACCCCGACCTGGTCTTCGCGAAGGTCGACACGGAGGCGCAGCAGGAGCTGGCGGCCGCTTTCGAGATCCGGTCCATCCCGACGCTGATGATCGTCCGGGACAACGTCGCGGTCTTCTCGCAGCCCGGCGCCCTGCCCGAGGCGGCTCTGGAGGACGTCATCGGCCAGGCCCGGAACCTCGACATGGACGAGGTCCACAAGTCCGTCGAGGAGCAGAAGCGGGCGGCGGAGGCCGGGCAGGGACAGCCGGAGCCCCAGTAACCGCCGTACCGGCGCACGGCGCGGGCCGAGAGGTCCTGATCCGGCACCGTTGACGTGGAAGCGTGGAAGCGGTGTTGTGCGGTCGGGGCCTTCAGCCATGCCCGGACTCTTCATCCGCGTTCGCCCGCGGTCCGTTCAGGGCGTACGGCGGTCCCCCTGGGCGACCTGCACCGACATGCCCGGGTCCAGTTCCTCGCCGTCGACCAGCACCGCCTCCACCGTGCGGGTCTCCGGGTCGATGTCCGCCTCCATGCCCTGGCCGGTGTACCGGGGGTAGCCCGACGCCCCCGTCTCGCCGGTGGCGGCCACCACCGCCGAGCGGATCGCCCGTCCTGTGGCTCCGGTCCGCGTCCTGCTGTGGTCGGGGATCAGGAGGAGCTCGTAACTCTGCGGATGACTCATGGCCCCGACGCTAGACATCGACCGTACCGCGCGCATGTCGTCGCGCCGGGGGCGGTCAGCTGGACTCGCGGTGCACGGCGCTGGTGCGCAGCAGGTCGTGGTGGACGGGTGCGGTGCCCGGGTGGTGGACGAGGCGGTCGATCGTCTCGGCCAGCGGGTCCGGCATGGCGAGCTCCATCCGGACGGTGGAGAGGCGGGGCCGCAGCAGTCTGCCGAGCAGCAGGTCGTCCGCTCCGACGACCGCCGTGTCGCCGGGTATCGCGACGCCCGCGTCCTGGAGGGCCCGCATCAGCAGCATGGCGTACTCGTCGTTGTACGCGAACACCGCGTCCAGTCCCAGCTCCGGCCAGCGGTCCGCCAGCTCCGCCGCGGACTGCTCCTCGTAGTGCAGCGGGAGGGGGCGGACATGTGCTCCGGCCGGTTCCGCCGTCTGCCGGGCCCCGGCGAGGCGGGGTTCGGAGAACGGGGTGAGACCCGCCTCCCGGGGCATCACCACCCCGATGCGGCGACGGCCGCGCGCCAGCAGGTGTCCGACCGCGCTGGCTCCGACCTGGCGCTGGTCCATGACCAGCCCGTGCGCGCCCACCACCGGCTCCGGGCCCAGGGTGATCACCGCCTTGGCGCCGGAGCGGGTGAGGACGTCCGTGCCGTGCGGGGTGAGCGTGATGCCCGGCGGTACGACGACGGCGACGGGCCGCAGTTCGGCCCAGGCCCGGACCGCCTCGTCGTCGGCCAGACCGGAGCTGCCGTACTGGACGACGGTGTAGTCCAGTCGGCGCAGTCCGGCCTGGAGCTCCTGGAAGAAGCGCTGATGGAGCGGGCCCGCCGGTATATGGCCGGAGGGCAGCAGGACCAGGCGGCTGTGTCCGGCGCGCAGGCTGCGGGCGGCCGCGTGCGGGACGTAACCGAGTTGCGTGGCCGCCTCCCTGACCCGGTGCCGGGTGGGTTCGCTGATCCGGACGGTGGCGTTGTTGTTCAGTACGTACGACACGGTGGCCCGGGAGACTCCGGCGAGGCGCGCGACGTCGGCGCTGGTCGGTACGGAGACTTCGGTGGGCTGCTTGGGTAACTGGCTCATGGCGTGCGGCAGTCTTCCAGATCCCCCGGGCCGGGCCGCGCCCCGGGGGCGCCCCGGGGGCGCCTCGCCGCGGCCACGCTCCGCCATTCCGGCGAATTGTGGGCGCCAGGCGATCCGTTCCTCTCCGAAGGCCGGTTACGTGTGCGGCGCACACGCGCCCAAGTACACGACGGACAAAGGCGTGAGGCAGGCGATGACTGACATGGATCGCAGGAGCATTCTGCAGCTGACCTCGGCGGCGACCATCGTCGGCGGGCTGGTCGTAGGGGCGGGCGGGGCCGCCCACGCGGCGCGCAAGGCCGCTGGCCAGATCGTCTTGACGGGGAGGCGCACGGGTTCGAACATTCCGGACGTACTCACGGCTGGCGTCCCCTACTTCGTGCGGTACGACCTGTCGGACGCGCAGGGCCGCGGCGTGGGCACCGAGAACGCGCACTGCCTGCCCGTCACCGTGGGGTTGGACGGATCGTTCGTCATCGCGACTCTGGTCCTGAGCCTGGACAACGGCATGATCACGGCTGCCACCGCCTTCCAGCGGCCGCTTCCTGCGGTGACCGAGCCACCGGTCAACGCCCGGCAGTGGTCCCACTCCTTCGCGATCACCGGAGGCACCGAAGCCTATGTCGGCGCCGCAGGCTCGATCACCATCGAGCATCCCGCGCGCGACGAAGACGTACTCACCATCGACCTGACCGACCCTTCGTCATAAGCGGACCGGACCGGGGTGCGCATCGACTCGTGCTTCGACCCGTACCCCGAGCGGCCGCGCCAGCCGTTCGAGGGACACACCGCGAAGGTCCCCTTCCGTGAGTCCGGGGCCGAGCTGGGCTTCAGGGATCCGCGGCGCGTGCGTACCGCCGACGAACCCGACCCTCCGTTCCGCGGACCCGCTCCCGGGGCGGGGCCGTGCAGGTCCTACGGTGTTGCGATGACGTTCCACCACAGCGCACAGCGCACCGACAGCCCGCCCGTCCAGCCCGGCAGCACCGGTCCGGCTTCCACCGTTCAGGCCGATCCGTACGAGGCGGGGCCGGTCCGCACCTCGTACGCCCCCGACCGCGACGGCGACCCCGATCCGGGCGAGATCGTCTGGACCTGGGTGCCGTTCGAGGAGAACGAGCGTCGGCTTTGCGTATGACCACGTAGAAGGCTGATTCGGGCCGGAGAACGGGGAACATCCCGGCGGGATCCCGGCCGACCCCACCGAAATGAGGCGTCCAGAGTGGCTTTACACGACGAACGTGCCCTTGCCCCGAACGGTGTGCACCAGGCCGCGTTCCCTCAGCTCACGCACCGCCCGTGCGACAGTCATGCGAGCCACACCGTAGGCCTCCGTCATGTCCAGCTCGCCGGGGATTCTGTCCCCGCTCCGGAGCTCTCCAGCCGAGATCCGCCGCGCGATGTCGTCCGCGAGCGCCATGTACAAGAGTGCAGGCCCCCGCCTGTCAAGGTTGCGGATCTCGTTCTCGCTCATGGCCGCACTGTAAGCACCCTCTGACCTGCAAGGACACTTATAGTGCCCTACACATGTCTATAGGGCACTACACTCCCCAGCAGGCATCCCGCACCACTCAAAACCCCCGCAACCGACGCAACCGGTCCGGGGGCATGGCCCAGCTCACCGAAGGAGCTCGACATGTCAGAGCCTATCCACTCCACACCCCGTCAGCCGGTGCGAATGTGCGCGACCTGTGAGGTCATCACGGACCAACCCGTCCTCATCCGGTCCATTGAGCAGGGGTCCGGTCCCGGCTGGTCGCTGTACGCCTGCGCCGACTGCGCGCCGACCTACCTGACGACCGCAGAGGCGTTCCAGCTACTCATGGACCACGTGGGTGTCTGCCGGATCTGCATGGAGACCGACCAGCCCACCGAGGCCTGCACCACAGCCCGCACGCTCATCCGCGTGCACAGGAGTTGCTATCGGAACGACGCACAGGGCCCGGTGAGCCCGAAGGCATAAACGGATGCAGCCCCTCAGCTTGGTTGGAGCTGAGGGGCTGCCATCGCCGTATCAGACCGTAAGGGCCCGGGGCTGGGCGAGTGGGCCCCGGGCCCTCCCCACGCGTCATCTCACCGCCGCGCCCCCGAAGATCGGCGACACGGCCGACGCCTGACCGAGGGCCTGCCCGGGACCGGCGACGAACGCCCCTACCTGAGCCATGACGGATGTGTAGTCAGTGACGAACAGGTGGGTGTACACAGCTTCCGTGACCGAGATGGACGAATGCCCCATCCACTGAGACACGAGCCGCACGTCCACCCGAGCCGCCGCCATGATGGACGCGTAGGTGTGGCGCAGGTCGTGCCATCGGAGCTTGTCAGGGATGCCTTCCGTGCGCTTCCTCGCCGGGCGGAAGTGGTTCTTGCACATGGTCCCGATGTCGAACTGGCGCGACCAGTCCACCGCTCCACCCTTGCCCGTGTTGCGGGAGCCGGGCCACAGAGGCGCGTCCGGATTGGCCTTGTCTGGGTGAGCGGCCAGCCATGCGCTCAGCTCCCCAACGAGCGTTGGGGTGAGCGGAACGTCCCGCGCCGACTTCTTGGACTTGGGGGTCGTGTAGACGAACCCCTGCCCCTTGCGGCGATGCATGGCCCGACGAACCTCGACGGTCTGCCGGAACACGTTCACATCCCGGATGCGCAGGGCAGCCAGCTCGCCAGCTCGCAGCCCGGTGTAGGCAGCCATGCGGACGATGAGTCCATAGTGCGGCGTCTTCTTCGCCAGCTCCTGCGCCAGCAGCTCAACTTGAGCAGGAGCCAGGAAGACGCGCGGCTCCACAACCCCGTCCGCACCCGCAGTGTCCGTGGGGAGTTCGACACCGAAGCACGGGTTAGTTGCGATCCACTCGTGGCGAAGCGCGTACTTACACAGCTTGGACAGCAGGTTGAAGATGTTCCGGACGGTACCCGGCTTGAGGGTCTTGGACAGAACGCCTACCCACTTCTCTACGTCGTGCGGGCGGATGCTCGTGATGCGGCGCTGGCCGAACACCTTGGACACATGGCGGTCGTAGTTGGTCCGGTACCCGCCGAGGGTGCGCGGCTTGAGGCGGCCTTCACTGGCGACCATGCACGCCTCGAACACCTCCCCCACGGTGCGCCGCTCCACGTGCAGGGCCGTGTTCTTGCCCGCCGCTAGTTCGTCCTCGATCCGATTGGCGAATCGTTCCGCCTTCCGGTCGTCCTTGAAGGTCTTCTGCCGTTTTCGGCCGTGGTCTCGCCACTGCACCTCATGAGCGACGCCGCCGTTTGCTCGCGGCACCTGTCGGATGTGCGCCATGGCCCTCTCTCAATGCATGGAGCCCTGCCCTCCGATGAGAGGACAAGGGCGGCCAGGGCTGCGAGCGATAGGCTTCACGCCGTGCCCTGGCTGTGGCTGGTTGGGGATGAGCAGTGCAGGAGGCCGGGATGGCTAGATCCCGGCCTCCGCCCGTTACTTCTTGGCTGCACCCTTGCTGCCGGCGGAGTCCGTCTCCAGCTCGGCCTGGAGCTTCTTCAACTGCGCCTCCAACTTCGCCCGCTTGGCGACCTTCGCGGCCTCAGCCTTCTTCAGCGCGGCATCCTTGCGGGCCTGGAGATCCTTCTGGTTCGTCTCGCTCTTCTGGAAGTCCATGCGCATGGAGCAGGCGAGCTGAACCGTCTTCAGGTCCACATCCACGCCGGTCTCCTCCTTGAGCCAGGCAGCGAACGCCTTGTGCAGCTCCGTGGGCTCGGACTTGGCGCGGTCTGCAAGGGGCTTCTTGTTGGTGGCCATCGGGCTCTCCCTGGTTGGTGTCGAACTGGAGTTCGAGACGAAGTTAACGCCAACCTCCATGGTTTCGGGCAAGATTGGCGAAATCCGACAGAACCGGCAGATCGGGCACCAGGCCGGGAGAGCCCGCACGGCGAGAGAACGGCGACCGGGTGGGGCCCGGCTACCCCTCGGGCTCGTTCGCAGCCCCTGGCTCAGGCGTAGGCCCGTCTGGGAGGCCGGGCGGGGCGAGGGCGGCCCACGCTTCCCAGACGGCAGCCTCTTCGACGGTGACGAGCCCTGGATTCACATCGGACAGGGCTATCCCCACTGCATCCCAGAACACCCGCCACGCCTCCGGGGAGTGAGCGAGGTCCAGGATGACCATCGCCGCCTGCATGGCGTAGGGATGCGGGTTCGGGTTGGCGCTCACTCGAACATCCCCTCTCGGTCTACAGCGCGCTCGTGCTCGGAGTCGTCCACGTCTTCCTCCTCGGGGAAGTCCGCCTCGAAGACGACGTCCTCGACGACCGCCTCCCACTTCTTGGTCTCCAACAGAACCGTGTCCCGCGCCTTCAACCCGGCCCGGTCCAACAGGTCCTTGATGACGCCAAGGCGGACCGCAGCGGGGACAGCCTTGTCGTGAAGCATCTCGACCAACTTCGCCGCCGCAGGGTCCGCCGCCTCTGCAATCCGCTGCGCAGCCTTGTTCCGGACCTGCGGTGCGCCTCCACCGTGCTTGCGGCAGACGGTCCCGCCGCGCATGGGCCAGTTCCCGCAAGGCTGGCTGTTGGTGCGTCGTGCTGAACAACGCCCCTCGCGGATTCCATCAGTCTCGTGTTCCATCGGTTCGCTCGTCATGTTCATTCCTTTCCGTCCACTGCAACAACCGCGAATATGCAGAGACCTAGCGCACGCCATCCCGATTCGGAGCATCCTTGATCTCTCCACGCAATTCACGTAGATACCGCTGCCCGCATCGCTCGTGCACGATGCCGCGAGCGTGCATACTGATCGGCCGACCGTTCGAGTTGTAGTGCTCCCCGTCGTCGTAACTGATTCGACCGTTACCGTAGGGAACCAACTTGCACGGAAGCCGGACGGCCCTGCTGTGATTCTTGGATATGTACTTACTGCACATCGGGCATATCCCGCTGAGCTCGGGACGGAACACCTCCTGCCGCAGCCGCTTCTGAAGTAGATCGCTCTGTGGATTGAACTTGATCTTCGGCATCTTCACAGACTCCTTGTTGATGAACGGACCGAGCAGGGGCAGACGGTCCGCTTGAACTGCCCCGGCTCTTCGGTTGACACCCTCGGCTCGGCAGTTCAAGAATCCCCAGGTGAGCCGGGGTAAGGCAGTGAGAGTGTGTGTGCCCCTAAGAGGACGGGGCACATCACCCGCTCAATCTGCCTGCGATCTTGGGGCAGGTACAGGCAGATCAGGGCAGATCAGAATTTCAACCCTGATCTTCGGTGTGGATCTTGATCTTCTCTCCGTCATATCCGGGACCCGGAAAGTGGAGCTTTGAGTTGCCTTTGCCGGGCTTCTGGATTACATATCCGTTGGAGATGGCGTAGCTGAGTGCCGTGCCCTTCTTGTCATTCGCCAGAGGTCCAAGGACTGCCTTGATTTCTGCCGTCTGTATTCCCTCCCCCGTTTTGCGGAACCAGTCACCCGCCGCTGCCGCCATTCGCTCCGCATGCTTGGCCATCATTCGATCCCACTTGGATCGACTATCGACCTTGCCCTCATTCGCGGATCGCGAAAGGATCCCCTTCTCAGCGTCGAACTCCACAGAGAAAGTCGGTACGTCCACATCTCGACCGTGCGCGTACATCCATCGCAGCTCAGGGGCCTCAGGATCTTTGGTGTACATCCACTGCACATCGCGCCAGCCATCAAGGCGAGTGGCACCCCGAACGTGCTCTTGCCCTTCTTCGGCTTCACCTCGGCCGGTATGGGCGACAAGGAAGACATCCTCAACACCAGCGCGGCGCTTGATGATGTCGAGGGCCTTCGTCCATTCTCGGACATCGTTGTTATCGTTCTCTACTCCATCAAACGCGGCACCCCAAGGGTCAACAATCCATATCTTGATGTTGTGCTGCTTAAGCCAATTCACCGCCCAATCGGCAGCTACGGGGGACGTTATCGGCATGGCGTATCCCCGGAGCCCCAGGTGCACAAGGCGCTCGGGGTTCTGCACGTCCATTCGCCGAACCCATCGGCGAGCTGTGCGGCTGTCGAGCTCGAAGTTCCACCAGGCCACTTGCCCACCCTCGGGGATGCTCGTTTTGTACTCACCCAAAAAGGGAGTGGAGTCGGCGAACGCTCGCATCAGGTTCAGGGCGAGAGTGGTCTTACCGGTCTTGTACTTCGCCACGACCAGAGTGTTGAAGCCCGTAACGTGTAGCCCCTCAACCGTCCACTGAATAGGGCCGTCCTCAATCAACAGCTCTTCAGCCATCGTTCCGAATGTCGGCGGCGGCTCCCAGCCTTCAGACGCGAGGCGCACCTTGACGGCGGTCCGGACCTTCTCGCGATGCAGGGCATCTTCGACATCCCGATCGAAACGGCTTTTGGCGGTCGCCTCCTTGTCGTCGGGGAGCTGTCCAACGGCCCACGCGAGCGCGGCTCGAAACTCGCTGCCGGCGTTCCGGCTGCGCTCGCCAGCAACGGAGGCGGTGAACACGTCCTGTATCGCTTGTGTGGCCTCTTCGGCGGAACAGCGTCCCTCCTGAGCCTCACGCATGGCCCAGCAGAGCACGTCGCGCATTGCACCATGGCGAGAAAGGCCGTCCGCTACCAGGCTGCGGAATTTGGACACGAAGCCTTTGGCTGCGCCCGTAACGCTGGACTGTGTGGCGCTGGCGAGAAATTCGGCAACCTTCTCCCGAGACGCCGCCTCCCCACGAGAGAATTCGTCCAGTTCGGCATCGCTCGGTAGCTCTGTCCCGAGTTCGATGGCAAGATCGCGCGGATTCCATCCCTCCATATCGCCCAGGTGCTCGATGGTGACGGGGCGGGGCGGGTCCGTCTTGCGGTTGAGCGTGCCCGGCACGCGGAGAACTGCGGCCGTGTCGAACTTGGTGTCGCCATTCAGACGGCCCATCAACTGGATATTCAGGAAGCGGATGATGCGAGGGTCGGTGGCTTCCTCCAGCCACACATAGACGTGGTACTTCGGCCGCCCGTCCGGGGTGATGCTGCCCGACCGCACCAAGGTGGCCCCGAGATTCAGCGCCCGCTCGCGCTGCTCGTCGGTGAGCCCGTGGTCACAGTCGGCGTAGATGGCGCGGCCCGGCTGTGCAATGGACTGGGCTCGAACGATGCGGTTCGGGTTCAGATCCTCGTCGTCCTCATCCGCCTGCGGAACAGGCGTGAAGTAGACGTCGTTGGACTGGGCCGCCTCCTGTATCTCGTCGCCCAGCACCCCAGCGGCGAAGTATTGCTCTTGCCTCCATTCGCCGGAAGACGCCAGCCCGATGGCGACGACATCGTTTCCCTGGAACATCCGAGACCAGAACTTGTCTGCGTCCCCCACCATGGTGCCGACGGGGGAGGCGTCGGACGCGGTAGCCTTATCCATGTGTTTTCCTTTCTGTGAGCGTTGGGGCGCTCTCATGTACCGAAGAGGGTCCGGGGTTGGCTGACACCGGGCCCTCTTCACTTTTCGGTCTGAAGCATCCGAACGAGATGGGCGCGGGCTTCCGGGGTGAGGCTGTCCCGGTCGTTCACGATGGCGTTCTCGATTCGGATTGCGGCCATCTCGGCAACAGCCGCTTCGGCTCGTTCCGGATCGCCCCACCGTGAGCCAACTCCCTTGTCGGAACGCGCCTTGGACATCCGTGCCTGGAGTTCCTTCGTTGCGAGAGCCATTCGTCAATTCCCTTTCTGGACTTTCGGGATCAGCACCGGTTATGCCGTTCCCGATGGCATAAGTAAACCTCGGCCGGGCCTCAAACGGGGAAACGAGTTTTTTATCTTTTTTCTTGAAGAAAGTTCAAGAAAGTTGAGAAACCTCGGAGACAGATGCAAGCCGGTAGGCTTCTCTTGCTCCCCAGCCTTGGTCGAACGGGGAGTGAATGGAGAGGCCCCGAATTCGTCGCAGCGTTCGGGGCCTCTCTTGCGTTCGAGGCCGAATCGGCAGGAGCCCCGTAGACGTGAGCAGCCCCGCCGGACGGACGCGGGGACCGGGCGGGGCTGCTCGTGAGCGACGGCTCAGGCGGAGACCCGGCACGAGGGCTTCTCGGGCCAGGGGGCGTGCGGGTCTCGGACGGACGGCCACGGAGCGCCGTATCCCACCGACATCTGCACCCCATAGCCGGGCCGTCTGGCGATGTCCCAGAGCAGCCCCCAGCCGACCACCGCGTCCACCTCAGTCCGGCGCGGGTCGCTGGTCGGCAGGACCCAGCGCTGGAGGTACCGCGCCGCCTCGTTGCCACAGAGGCCGTCCGCTCCGCTGTGCAGGCATCGCCGCTCCAGGTAATCCCGAAGGGCCATCGCCGGGTCGAACAGAGCCGAGCTCCGCAGCCGGTTGCTCGTGGATGGGCTGCGGAGCCGAACCACGACGGTGGCCGCCTCCAGCATGGGCAATCGGATGCCGGGGTCTCGGACGTAGGCTTCGTCTCGCATGTCTGTACCTCTCTGCCGAGAACGGGCCCGACTCCTCATCGGGCCCGTTCGTGCGTGTGGAGCTCAGATGCCGTAGGAGCGGAGCAGCGGCGGGAACTTCTGCTGCACGTAGGACAGATGGGCGACGGGGTCCGTCAGGACTTCCACGTGGCCCGCGTAGGCGTCGATGAAGGTAGACGCGATGGCGAACCGCTTGCCGGCCTCCGCCTGAAGCAGAGAGAAGCGCTCGTACGCCTCCACTGCGGACGCGGCCGGGTTATCGCGCAGCTCGCGGAGGATGCCGTCGATCTCCTGCTCGATGGAGGCCATGTCGTCCGCCACCCCCGCCGCCTTCACGACGAACGCCTCGGCCTGGGTGACGAGAGCCTTCTCGTGCTCCCGGACGTGTTCGCGGATGGGCGTCTCCACGTTGCGCCTGGCGTTGCGCTTGTCGCGGTCGGACAGGTTGGGCGTGGTGTCGAGAGCTTCCTCCAGAACTGCCAGAGCGTCGGCAGCCGTGCGAGCCGGGGAACTTGTCTTGATGGTCATTAGCGTCCCTTCACCATGGAGAGCAGGTCGTTGATTGCGCCGGGCTGCTTCTTGATGGAGGCCAGAGCGGCAGCCGTCTTCTGGTCGGCCTGGTACCGCTCGGCGATCTGCGTCTCTGCCTGAGCGAGAAGCCTGCGGAGCGCATCGGCCCTCTTGTTGGCTCGCTCCATCGACGTGTCGAGCTTCTTGTGCGCGGCCTGATTGCCTGCGCTGCGGGGGTAGTCCATTAGTCCTCTTCCTTCGGGGCGGAGTTGTCCGGGCTCTGCTGCCACGCACGGCTTCTGGTGCGGAACTCTGCGTTCTTGCGCTCGGTCTCCTCGTAGGCCCGCAGCTCCTGTTCGTGGTCTGCCTTCTCCAGGCGAGCCCGGTCCTGCGGTGAGAGCCGGGCGCGTGCCCGTTGCTTGGCCGTCGCTTCCTGTTCCTGCCGGAGCTGGGAGACCGTCGCCATGTGGCGCTGCAACGCCGCCTTGTTGGGGTCGATGAAGTGGCCCCGATATGCAGTCACTCGGCATTCCTCCTTGTCTGTGTGGTCACCGTGTTCTCGTGCGGGGTGTTCAGCAGCCCGAGACTGGACAAGTAGGCGTCCAGGGCTTCGCGGACTATGTACGCCTCGCTGACACCCGTACTCCGTGCGAGGTATCGCACCTGTTCTGCAACCTCGGGTCGCAGTCGCCCACGGAACTCTTCGGTGTAGCCGAGCCTTGGCAGCCCTCGGGGCATTGCAAGATTCCCTTCCGCGTGGCGTTGCTGTACGGGGAAATACTCGCTCGGAAATTCAACGCACGGGCATAGCAATGCAACTGGGTGGCATTCCTGGACTGCATTCGCGCGGGTAGCCCGCCGCCGCACGGCTCAGGTACGCGTGAGTTATAGGCGTCACAAGGGCGTGGCGTCGCACGAGCGAGGGCGGGGGCCCGGACGCGAGACTCAGCCGGGCACGAGAGAGGTGAAGTACACATGGACCCTCTAAGAGCTCGTAACACGATCTTGGTGAAGCGTGCTGGTTAGCCGTGACCGGTGTGAGGATTCGGCCGTTCGTGATGGTGTGAGTACTCGGCCGTGGATCGTGGACGACGACTTGTGGGCGCTGATTGAGCTGCTCCTGCCGCCTTGGCCGGAGCGGTCGCCGGGGCCGAGACCGGTGCCGGACCGGCTCTGTCTCCAGGGCATCCTGTTCGTTCTCTACAACGACATAGCGTGGCAACTCCTGCCGCTGGAGCTGGGGTTCGGCTCGGGGCAGACGTGCTGGCGGCGTCTGGGCCGGTGGCAGGAGGCAGGGGTCTTCGACCGGCTGCACCAGGTCCTGCTCGCAGAGCTGAACGCGGTCGGCGAACTCGACTGGTCGCGGGCCTGCGTGGATGGTTCCCACATCCGTGCGAAAAGGGGGGCGCTGATACCGGTCCGTCGCCGGTCGACCGGCGGAAGACGGGCAGCAAACACCACCTGATCTGCGACGGACGCGGCACCCCGCTCAAAGTCATCACCACCGCGGCGAACGTCAACGACATCACGCAGACCCTCAATCTGGTCGACGGCATCCCGCCCGTCGCTGGCCGGCCCGGCCGACCGCGACGGCGCCCCGAGTCCGTCCTGGGCGACAAGGCGTACGACTCGAAGGCCGTACGCCGGGAACTGCAGCGCCGCAGGATCCTGCCGGTCATCTCCCTCAAGGGCGCCCCGAACATCAAGGGCCTGGGCAAGCTCCGCTACGTTGTCGAGCAGACTTTCGCCCTGCTCCACCAGTTCAAACGTCTCGCTGTCCGATGGGAACGACGCCTCGAACTCCACGACGCCTTGGTCTCATTGGGCTGCAGCCTCATCTGCTGGAGGCGCCTCAAGAAGATCGAGTCGTGAACTTGTGCTGCAGCTCTAGGAGTTACGGCTCACGATTGAGTTGGCGTATGACGCGAGATCGTGGACCCACACCTGCAGACGCCGTCTCCTGAGCGTGTCCAAGAGAGGGAGGGTGTGCCGGTAGGTCGCTGACCAGGTGATGTCGGTGCCGCCATGGGGGGCTCGGGTCAGGTCCACGGACCCTCGATGAGATGTGAACAGCCCTGCGGCCTGTTCGTAGCTGAACCGCTGGTCGGGAACCATCTCAACGACGCGCTCGCGGCAGCACACCCGTCCAATGCGGGAACGGATGGTGCGCAGGTCATCCACGCGTGCCGGTCGGTCGACTCCAGCAGGCACATCCCACTCGACGTCGGCGTAGGCGGACCACAACGGCCAGGATTCTGCATGCAGGAGCGCCGCGTAGACGATGGAGGCAGACGCCGATGAGTGCGAAGAGGCAGTAACAGCGAGGGACGACACCCCAACAAGGGTAGACCGCGTCTCACCATGATCGTGTTACGAGCTCTAACGGGGCGGTGGCCGCAGCTCCAGGAGGAGCGCGCGACCAGTGGCAACTGGAAGGCACCCGTTCCTGGGCGGGCTCAACCCAACCCAGAGGACCTGTGTCGCGCGGGGCACCCACCGTCCGCTCCCTCAGGGAGCCGCCGAGTCGGAGATCCCCGGCGTCGACAGGAGAGTACGCCAGCGCTTGCACCCAGGGGAAGCAAGAGCAGGGTGTCGCCGATCGGCTCCGCCAGCGCACGGAGCCATGCAAGGACAGGGAGGCGCTCATCTTTCCCTGAAGCACGACCAGTTGTCAGTGCTGGATGCGACCATGTGTGCATGGGTGACCTGGCACGCTCGCTCGACGAGCTCTTGGATGACGAGTCGATTGATCTTTCCTACGAAGAGCGGGAACGGCTCAGCGGCGAACGGGTACTTGGGCAGTCCGCAGTTGTCCTCCACCAACGTGGGCACACCGAGTCGGCCGCTCTCATGCTGGACGTGGTGTCGATCGACTACGAAAACCACACGGAGCTGATGGACGATGCTTCGTGGGCGCGCACCTACCACACTGCGGTCCTGGAAGTCGAACCCTTCGTGATGCCGCAGTTCACGGACGAACGGCAGAACGAGATTCTTTCGGTCCTCAAGGTGGTTCTGGAGAAGGACCATCGGGATGTACGTGGCATCAGGATGCGAGATGTTGTGCCACGAGTAGGTGAGGACTGGCGGGAGCAACTTGCTCAGCAGTTGAAGGGCGGAAAGCAGTCCAACCAAGCTCGCAAGGTCAAGCTGGAGCCCAACCACCCAATGGAGGACGGACTCCACTTCTCCAACAAGTGGGAGCACCGGGTCTACACCGTGCTCAAGCAGCAGCAGGCCGGGCTTCCGGACAACGACACCTTCGGCATCCTGGCTCTAGCTGGGATGCGCGTGCTCAACCACACGTACGAGCCTGACCTGCTGATCACCTATCGAGGCCGCGCCGGGGTGATTGAGATCGATGGCCCCCACCACAAGGGGCGCAGGTCTGACGATGCCAGCCGGGAACGGCTGCTGCGTAACGCAGGCGTCAAGTACATCGACCGCATCGATGTGCGCGATACGACCACACCGGAGGAAGTCCACAAGTTCGTGACTGACTTCCTCAAGCACCTCGCCGCCTAGGTCTGACGAGCTCCACCCTCGCAAGGAGTCATACGTGTGAAGAAGCACCTTCTGTGGATCTTCGTCGTGATCGCTGTAACGGTGGGGATCGGAGGGGTCTTTCTGGTCCAGGAAGACGAAGCCACAGACGCGCAGTTGAAGTCGTGTCGCGAGGCCATCTTGGCGGTGCGCAACGACCCGGCGGGCGATGAGCTCTCGGAGATCCACTTCTTCCAACCCAAGGAGTGCGGTGAGCCCATCACGAAGGAGCAGTACACCTCGCTGGTTGTGGAGACAGAGCCCAACACTCCGTACGACAACAACCCCTTCAACGACGATCAGCCGATGGAGGACGACTTCTAGGGCGTAGGCGTTCGCAGGGCGTGAGAACGCCCCCGCCTTGGGCACCGGGGCCCGGGAGGGGGCGTTCTGTCGTTACGTGGGCGTTTAGCTCAGGCCCCGTCCGTTCCTGCCGGTCAGGGCGTCTCGGAGCGCGGCCGGAGGGCGCTCCTCCCTGATCTCGCCGGGCGCGGGGTCGTCGTTCTGGTTGGTCAGGCTCTCGTCTTCGGAGAACTCGGTGGGCTCGTAGTCCCTCCAGGCTCCGGGTCCTAGCTTCACTGTCGCCATGGCTGCCTCCTCGCTGGACTGAATCTCGTTACGCTACGCCAGCGCTCAGAAGCAACCCGGCGGAATCCCGGCGGGCTCGCGGCGCAGGCCGGGATGGGTTCCGGGGCCGGGATCTCGGGTAACGAGTCCAGAGGGGCCCTCTGACCTGGGACAACTCCCTGAGGAACGGCGGCCGTCCGTCCGGGCCGGTTCTGGGCGAGAAACCCGCCCCGCGTTCGAGGAGGACGACGGGCGCGGCAAGGACCGGCCGGTTCTCCTCGTCGCCCGGGAGGACGCGGGCACGCTGCTCGCCGTCCAGCTCTCCAGCAAGCAGCACGACATGGACCACGAGTGGGTGGGGCTGGGGGCCGGCCCCTGGGACAGCTCCGGCCGGCAGTCCTGGGTCGATCTGGACCGGGTGCTGCGGGTCCACGAGGACGGGATGCGGCGCGAGGCGTGCGCCCTGGACCGGGACCGGTTCGATTCCGTCGTGAGCCGGCTGCGGGAGCGGTACGGCTGGAGCTGACCGGCGCTCGCCGGTGAGCCACGTACGGCGCATGCTGGTCGTGGGAAGGGCCTTCGGCAACCGGTTCGCGGTGGCTCGGGGGCACTCTTGTGCGATCCCGGGGTACGGGTTTGGGTGGTAGGTACGCAACCGAGAAGGAGGCGCCTCATGTCCTCGGACACACCTGGCGGCCCCGGGCCACACCCGGACTCCGCCACCCTCGACGAGGGTGCGGCACAGGATTTGCTGCGCGGCATATGCTTCAAGACAGGTCCCCCTCGCATCGTGGGGGTGGAACTCGAATGGCTCATCCATGACCAGGAGAATCCCGCCGTCCCGGTCGCGCAGGAACGGCTGGACAGCGCCGTCGCGGCCCTCCGCGAACTACCCCTGAGTGCCGCACTGACGTTCGAGCCGGGCGGGCAGCTCGAGCTCAGCTCCCAGCCGGCCGGCTCCCTGATGGAGTGCATCGGGACGACCGCGGCCGATCTGGCCGCCGTCCGCGCCTCGCTCGGCCGGGACGGGCTCGCCCCGGTCGGGCTCGGCGTGGATCCGTGGCAGACGCCGCACCGCAGGTTGCGCGAGCCGCGGTACGACGCGATGGAAGCGGCCCTCGACCGGGCGGGCCCCTCCGGGCGGGCGATGATGTGCACCTCCGCCTCCGTGCAGGTCTGCCTGGACGCGGGCGAGGAGGAACCGGGGCCGCTCGGCTACGGGCGGCGCTGGCTGCTCACCCATCTGCTCGGTGCCGTCCTGGTGGCCGCTTTCGCCAATTCGCCGTTCCGGCAGGGCCGCCGGACCGGCTGGAAGTCCACCCGGCAGGCTCTGTGGGCCGATCTCGACCCGGTACGGACGCTGGCGCCGGCCGGCGGGCTCCCGCCGCGCGAGGCGTGGGCCGGGCACGTCCTGGACACACCGGTGATGTGCGTCCGCCGCGACGGGGGCCCCTGGGACGTGCCCGAGGATCTCACCTTCCGTGAGTGGATCCGCACCGGCGCGCCCCGGCCGCCCGTGCGGGCCGATCTCGACTACCACCTCACCACCCTGTTCCCGCCGGTCCGGCCGCGCGGGCACCTCGAGCTGCGCATGATCGACGCGCAGTGCGGCGCGGACGGGTGGCTGGTGCCGCTCGCCGTCGCCACCGCCCTGTTCGACGACCCGGAGGCCGCCGAGACCGTGTACCGCACCGTGAAGCCCCTGGCCGAGTCGGCGGGGTCCGCCCCCGCGCCGCGCAACCCTCTCTGGACGACGGCCGCCCGTGAGGGCCTGGCCGACCCGGAGCTGCGGGCGGCGGCCACCGTCTGCTTCGACACGGCGCTGACCGCGCTCGACCGGATGGGCGCCGACAAGGCGGTACGGGACACCGTGGCGGCCTTCAACGACCGGTATGTGGCCCGGGGCCGGTGTCCCGCCGACGATCTGCTCGAACCGGGCGCTCTCACCGATCCGAGCCGGCCCACAGACCCTGCGCATGAGCCGGGCACCGAGCCGCACACCGGAAGGGTGACCTCAGCGTGACCGACGACCGTGCCCCTTCCGCCGCCGCCGACGGCTTCCCGCCGGGCTCCGGCAGCCACGACCCCGAGGTGCTCCGCCGACGCGCCCTCGACGCACTCCTGACCGCCCGCGCGCGCACCGCCGCCCTCACCGACAGCGTTGACGACGGTGAACTCACCGCCCAGCACTCTCCCTTGATGTCCCCGCTCGTCTGGGACCTGGCCCATATCGGCAACCAGGAGGAGCAGTGGCTGCTCCGCGCCGTGGGCGGGCGTGAGGCGCTGCGCCCTGAGATAGACGGGCTGTACGACGCCTTCGAGCACCCCCGCTCCGCCCGGCCCTCGCTGCCGTTGCTGGCGCCCGCCGAGGCGCGGACGTACGCCTCCGACGTGCGGGTCCGGGTCCTGGACGTCCTGGAGGGCACACCGCTGCACGAAGGGGGGCGGCCGCTGGAGCGGGCCGGGTTCGCCTTCGGGATGATCGCCCAGCACGAACAGCAGCATGACGAGACGATGCTGATCACCCATCAGCTGCGCACGGGCCCGGTCGCACTGACCGCGCCCGCGCCGCCCGCGCCCACCGGCGCCGACGCGCTGCCCGCCGAAGTCCTCATTCCGGCGGGCCCGTTCACCATGGGCACCTCGGCCGAGCCGTGGGCCCTGGACAACGAACGGCCCGCGCACCGGCGGGAGGTAGCCGCCTACCACCTGGACACCGCCCCCGTCACCTGCGGCGCGTACCGGCGCTTCATCGAGGACGGCGGGTACGCCGACCCCCGCTGGTGGGCGCCCGAGGGCTGGGACATGGTCCGCGAACACGGCCTCACCGCACCTCTGTTCTGGCACCGGGACGCCGGGCAGTGGCTGCGCCGCCGGTTCGGGGTCACCGAGCCGGTGCCGGACGACGAGCCGGTGCTCCACGTCAGCTGGTACGAGGCGGACGCGTACGCACGCTGGGCGGGGAGACGGCTGCCCACCGAGAGCGAGTGGGAGAAGGCCGCCCGGCACGATCCCGCCACCGGGCGTTCGCTGCGCTACCCCTGGGGCGACACCGACCCGACCCCCGAGCAGGCCAACCTGGGCCAGCGCCATCTGCGTCCGGCGCGGGCCGGTGCGTATCCGGCGGGCCGGGCGCCGTCCGGCGCGGGCCAGCTGATCGGCGATGTGTGGGAGTGGACCTCCAGCGACTTCCTTCCCTACCCGGGCTTCGTGGCGTTCCCCTACCGGGAGTACTCGGACGTGTTCTTCGGCCCGGGCCACAAGGTGCTGCGCGGCGGCTCGTTCGCCGTGGACCAGATCGCCTGCCGGGGCACGTTCCGCAACTGGGACCTGCCGGTGCGGCGGCAGATCTTCTCCGGGTTCCGCACCGCGAGGAATGCCTGATGTGCCGCCACATCGCCTATGTGGGCGACCCGGTGGCCCTCGGGACCGTACTGTCCGAGCCGCCACACTCCTTGCTGCGCCAGTCCTGGGCACCGCGCCGTCAGCGGTACGGGACGGTCAACGCGGACGGCTTCGGCGTCGGCTGGTACGCGGACGGCGACCCGGTGCCCGGCCGCTACCGGCGCCAGGGGCCCATCTGGCACGACCAGACCTTCACCGACCTGGCCCGGGTGGTGCGGACCACCGCGCTGCTCGGCGCCGTACGGGACGCCACCGAGGCGGGCGCGGACGGGGAGGCCGCGGCCGCGCCGTACGCCGCCGGGCGGCTCCTCTTCAGCCACAACGGCGCCGTGCCGGGCTGGCCGGCCTCCCTGGCGGGGCCGGCCGCCACGCTGCCCGCCGAGGAACTGCTGGCGCTGGCCGCCCGCAACGACTCCGCGCTGGTCTGGGCGCTGGTCCTGCACCGCGTCGCCGCCGGGGACGACCTGCCGACGGCGGTCGCGGAGACCGTCCGGGAGGTCGCGGAAGCGGCACCCGGGTCCCGGCTCAACCTGCTGGTCACGGACGGCACCGCCATCGTGGCCACCGCCTGGGGCGACACCCTCTGGTACCTCCACGCCCCGGGCCGCTCGACCGTCGTGGCCTCGGAGCCGTACGACGACGATCCCCGCTGGCGCGAGGTCCCCGACCACACCCTGCTGGTCGCGACCTCCGCAGACGTCACCTCCACACCGCTCAAGGAGCCCGCCGCGTGAGCCCATTCCTGCTGACCCGCACCCTGCCGGAGGACGCGACGGACGCGGCGCTGCGCGCCGATGTCCTGAGCGGGCTGACCCGGCACCCCAAGACGCTGCCGCCCAAGTGGTTCTACGACGCGCGCGGCAGCGAGCTGTTCGAGGACATCACCCGCCTGCCCGAGTACTACCCGACCCGCGCCGAGCGGGAGATCCTGGAGGAGCGATCCGAGGAGATCGCCGCGGTCTCGGGCGCCCGGACCGTGATCGAGCTGGGTTCGGGCTCCTCGGAGAAGACCCGTCACCTGCTGGACGCCCTGACCGGGCTGGAGAGTTACGTACCGGTGGACGTGAGCGAGAGCGCGCTGACCGGGGCGGCCGAGTCGCTGCTCGCCGAGCACCCCGGACTCTCCGTGCACGCACTGATCGCGGACTTCACCGGCGGTCTCGCGCTGCCCGGCACGCCCGGGCCCCGGCTCGTCGCCTTCCTCGGCGGGACCATCGGCAATCTGCTCCCCGAGGAGCGGGCCACCTTCCTGCACTCGGTGCGCTCGCTCCTGTCCCCCGGCGACGCGCTGCTGCTCGGCACGGACCTGGTGAAGGACGAGGGGACGCTGGTCGCGGCGTACGACGACGCGGCGGGCGTGACGGCCGCCTTCAACAAGAACGTGCTGAACGTCGTCAACCGGGAGCTGGGCGCGGACTTTCCTCTCGACGACTTCGAGCATGTGGCGGTGTGGAACCCGGAGCGGCGCTGGATCGAGATGCGGCTGCGCGCCCGCCGGGCGCTGAGTGTGAAGATCCGGAAGCTGGACCTGGTGGTGCCGTTCGAGGCCGGTGAGGAGCTGCGTACGGAGGTGTCGGCGAAGTTCCGCCAGGAGGATGTGCGCGAAGAGCTGGCCGCGGCCGGGCTCCAGCTCGCTCAGTGGTGGACGGATGCGGCGGGGCGGTTCGCCCTGTCGCTGGCCACGGCGGTCTGAGCCTCCGTCGGCCGGGGGACCATCGGCCAAGTGGCCACCCCTGCCCGGGGAGCCGTCGTCGTCCGGTCCGTATCGGCGACGGCGGCTCCGGCCGTGCGGGCCAGTGCACGGCGGCCGGGCTCACCACTCGCGGGAGTTCCCGCGTGGCCGCCTGCCGGGATCGGGTCGAGGACGTCGACCGCGGCGGTGAGCCCTGCCGCCCGCACCACGCGCCACAGGGAGGCGGCGAGCGGATCGTCCCCGACGAACGCCACGGCTCCCGGGGCGCGGTAGGTGATGCGGACCGGTCGTACGGGGACCTCCGCGTCGATCGCCGCCTGGAACACGGCCGGCCGGAACACCCCGCCGCTCCCCCGGCCGCACCAGGTGCTGCCTTCGGGGAACGCCACCACACGGGAGCCCGAACGGAGGGCTCCGGCGACGGTGTCCACGGCCCCCGGCAGCGCGCGCAGCCGGTCGCGGTCGATGAAGAGCGTGCCCCCGAGTCCGGCGAGCCGTCCGAGCAGCGGCCAGCGCCCGACCTCGCTCTTGGCGAGCATCCGGCCGGGCAGCACGGAGGCGACGAGGGGGATGTCCAGCCAGGAGACGTGGTTGGCGACGACGAGCTCGCCGCCGACGCCCTGGGCGTACGGACCCGCCCGGGCCGTCACCCGTACGCCGAAGGCACGCGGTACGCCCCGGGCCCAGCGCCGTACCAGCCGGTCGCGTGGGGCCGCCCCGAGGAGTCGGACCGGCAGGACGCACGCCACGCCCAGCAGCGTCCACGCGCAGCCGGCCACCAGCCGCAGGACGGCGGGGAGCGGGGCCCGGACCGCCCCGGTGTGCCGGGCGCAGGCCTGCGGGGTGCAGGGGGCGACGGGCAGCCACGCGCTCGTGGCTGCGGTGCGAGGGGCGCTCACGCCTTCCGTGCCGGAGCCGCTCACGCCTGCGGGACGAGCGAGAGGAAGTGGCGCAGGTAGCGCGGGTCGGTGCGGCGCAGCGACAGCAGGACGTACAGGTCCGCGACGTTGAACTCGGGGTCGTACGCCGGGGCTCCGCAGACCCACGCACCGAGCCGCAGATAGCCGCGGAGCAGGGGCGGCAGGTCCGCCCGGGAGCCGGGGCGGCCGTCGGGGTGCGCGGAGGCGTCCCAGAGGCGGTGCGGGGAGACCCAGTACTCCTCGGGCGCCAGGTGCGCGGTGCGTACGGTGTTCCAGCTGCGGGCGGCGAGCGTGCCGCCGTCGGCCAGTGGCAGGGAGCAGCAGCCGGCCAGCCAGGTGTGGCCCGAGCGCTCCATGTAGCGGGCGAGCCCGGCCCAGACGAGGGCGATGACGGCGCCGTCGCGGTGGGCGGGGTGGACGCAGGAGCGGCCGACCTCGACGAGGTCGTGGCGGATGGACGCGAGGCGGGTGAGGTCGAACTCGCCCTCCGCGTAGAGCCGTCCGGCTATCCGGGCGCGGTCGGGCGGCAGCAGGCGATAGGTGGCGACGACCTCGTCCGTGGCGGTCTCGCGGACGAGCAGGTGGTCGCAGTACGCGTCGAACGCGTCGCTGTCGATGCCGGGTTCGGGCCCCTCCAGCCTGGCTCCCAGCTCACCGGCGAACACCTGGTGGCGTAGGCGCTGGGCGGCGCGTACGTCCTCCTGGCCGGTGGCGAGGGAGACCCGGTAGGCCGGCTCGGGGGAACGGGGAGCGGCGGGTACCGGCGCCGGTGGGGCGGGCCGGGTGGGGAACGGGGCGGGCGGGGCGGTGGGCAGCACGGTCATGGCAGTCTCCGGGGACGGATCGGCTAGGGGTGCCTGCCTGGCCTTCACGGGGGTGCGAAGGCCCGGCCCCTTACTTCTTCCGTCACCGGCTGGATTCGACGTGACCGCTGTAAAGCGCGCGGATGTGCGACGGCTGAATCCCCAGGGGCGCCGTCCCGGCGAACCAGCGAACCGCCTGCAGGATCAGCTGCCGGCGAGCATGGCCGTGATGCGCTCCGATGCCTTCTTCGCCTCCAGGGCGGGGTCGGCGCCCGTGAGCACCGCCGTCATGTAGGGCTTGATCGGGTTCTCCGCCTCGACCTTGGCCCACTGCGAGGAGTTGGGCGTGGCGCGGCCCTGGCTCGCCCCTTCGGCCATCGCGGCGGTGCCCTCCTCGCCCTCGACGACATGGGCGAGCTTGGGCTTGTTGGGGACGTAGCTCATGGTGCGGGCGAGTTCGGTCTGCCACTTCTCGCTCGCCAGCGCCTTGACGACGGCGATACCGGCGCTGCGCTGGTCGGCCTTCTTCGGGACGATGAGGTCCGAGCCGCCGGTGAAGACGGAGCCGGGGGCCTTGGCGGTCTTGCCCGGAATGGGGAAGTAGCCGAGCTTTCCCTTGAGTTCGGGATTCTTCTGCTCGATGAGCGCGGCACTTCCGGGAAGCGAGATGATCTGGGCGACGTCTCCCTTGGCGAATACGTCGTTCTGCGGCGGCTTCTCCTCGTCGGAGTCCATGGGCCCGTCGCCGAGCGCCTGGAGTTCCTTGTAGAAGTTCATTCCGGCGAGCGCCTGGGGGGTGTCCAGCGTGCCCCGCCAGTCACCGCCGCCGCCCTCGGCGATTTCGCCGCCCTCGTCCCAGATGAATCCGGCCAGCACGTACCAGTTCTGACCGGCCAGATAAATGCCCTGCTTGCCTTGGGTGTTGAGCTTCTCGGTGTCCTCGATCCACTCGGCGCGCGACTTGGGGAGGCCGTCCACCCCGGCGGCCTTGAAGATGTCCTTGTTGTAGATCACCACGCGGTTGGCCGCGTACCAGGGGATGCCGTACTGCACACCGCTGATCTGGCCGGGCTGGGCGAGGCCGGGCAGCCAGTCCTCGCTGCCCAGGTCGCGCATCGATTCGAGGGTGAGGTCACGCAGGCCGCCGCTCTCCGCGTACTGCGCGACCTGGGTGTTTCCGACCTCGATCACATCGGGGGCGTCGTCGCTCTCCAGGGCGTCCAGGACCTTGGGGCCGATACCGCCCCACTCCTGGATCTTGAAATCCAGCTTGACGGAGGGATTCTCCTTCTCGTACGCGCCGGTGAACTTCTCCAGGAATCCCTGCGAGACGCTGTCCTTCATCAGCCAGACGGTCACCGTGCGGTCTCCGCCACCCGAACCGGAGAAGTAGCCACATCCGCTGAGCGTGGCGGACGAAACGAGCGCGACGGCTCCGACGAGTATGCGGTTCTTCACGTAGTCACCTTCTGCGAAACGGCACGACGAAATCAGGACCCGGTGTGGGGGATTGCGGGCGGCGCTCGCACGGGCGGTTGGCTGAATTTTGGTATGGACCAATCAGTAGGTCAAGGCGTGCGCTCGTCCCGATTCGCCCCACTCGCCCCCTCGCGCGACACCCGGGATTGAGGCACGGTGGTCAGCAGAGAGGAGACAAAACATGTCCAACCACACCTATCGGGTCACCGAAATCGTAGGAACCTCCGAGGAGGGTATCGACGCGGCGATCCGGAACGGCGTCGCAAGAGCCGCGGAAACGTTGCACAATCTCGACTGGTTCGAGATTAACCAAGTTCGCGGTCATATCGAGGATGGCCGAATCGCGCACTACCAAGTCGGCCTGAAGGTGGGCTTCCGGCTCGACGAAAACGCCTGATCAGGTACGCCCGTCGCGTTCCTGGGCATCCTTCAGCGCCCGTGACGGGTCGAACCAGCGGGCCCGGACCACAGGGAATCCGGCCACTTCGGCCGCATCGCAGACCAGCTCGTCGTCGTCGACGAGCATGCGCACCTCACGCGACCGGCTCAGCCGCCGGAGGATGTCCAGCTTCGTCCGGCGGGCCGGGCGCCGGTCGTCGTTGCGCCGCATGAACAGCTGCCCGTCGGGCAGCCCCTGGCGGCTCAGCCAGTCCACGGTGGCCCGGCGGCAGCGCTCGGGCCGCCCGGTCAGATAGACGACCTCGCACTCCGCGGCGCTCGCGAGCACGAGGGCCACCCCTTCGGCCAACGGCGGATCGTCCGGGGCGGCGGCGAAGAAGGCGGGCCAGTCACGCTTCGGGCCCTCCAGGAAGTGCTGCCGGTGGGCCGTGTCGGCGAGCGTGCCGTCGAGGTCGAAAACGGCCAGTGGCCGGGCGTCATGGTTCACCCGGCCAGCTTAGGAAGCTCCGGCACCCACCGCGCCCGCACGCCCGGGGCCGACTCCTCATCCAGCCGCGGGAATCCTCACCGGGCGGCGGCGTTGAAGAGGCTGTGAGCACTGTGATCGCCTCGACCCGCTTCTCGTTCCTCGACCGTTCCCGCACCCGTGAGGGGCACGACGGTCCCCAGGCGCTGCGCGACACCGTGACCCTGGCGCGAGAGGTGGAGTCCCTCGGCTATCACCGCTTCTGGGTATCCGAGCACCACAGCGTGCCGGGCGTCGCGGGGTCGGCGCCGACCGTGCTCGCCGCGGCCGTCGCCGCCGCGACCTCCGCCATCCGGGTCGGCACCGGCGGAGTGATGCTCCCCAACCACCAGCCGTTCGTCGTGGCCGAGCAGTTCGGGGTGCTCGCCTCGCTCTTCCCCGGCCGGATCGACATGGGGCTCGGCCGTTCCGTGGGGTTCACCGACGGCGTCCGCCGGGCGCTCGGCCACGGCAAGGAGGACGCGGAGGACTTCCCCGGACGCCTCACCGAACTGCTCGGCTGGATCGACGGCACGCAGCAAGCCCATCCCCAGGTGCACGCCCGCCCCGCGGAGGGCCTGGACATCCCCGCGTACGTCCTGGCCATCGGCGAGGGCGCCGCGGTCGCAGCCGCCACCGGCCTTCCCCTGGTCATCGGCGACCTGCGCGGCCGGGAGAAGGTGCTCCGCGCCATCGAGGTGTACCGCAGGGACTTCCGCCCCTCCGCCCGCGCCGAGCGCCCCGAGGTGATCGTCTCGGGCACGGTCGCCGTCGCCGCCACCCAGGAGGCCGCCCGGCGCCTGCTGATCCCGGAGGCCTGGGCCATGGCGTACGCGCGCACCCACGGCAGCTTCCCCCCGCTGGCGCCCGCCGAGGACATCGAGGCCCGCACGATGACGACCAAGGAGCGTGCGCTGTACGAGCGCGGGCTCGACCGGCACATCCACGGCACCGAGGAGCAGGTGACGGAGCAGCTGGAGACGGCGATCAAGGAGACCGGGGCGGACGAGGTGCTCGTCACGACCAGTACGTACGACCGCGAGGCGCTGGTGGAGTCGCTGCGGCGGCTGGCGGGGATCGCACAGCAGGGGCGTTGAGCGGGCCGCCCCGACCGGCCCGCACCGCCACCCGCGCCTAGAATCGAACCGTTTGTCCCCCTCACGTACGGAGCCGAGCCCCATGCCCTCCCCCCACGGCCCGTACGTCCGGGTGCGCGGTGCGCGCGAGCACAACCTCCAGGACGTGAACGTCGACATCCCGCGCGACACCCTCACGGTCTTCACCGGGGTCTCCGGGTCCGGCAAGTCCTCGCTGGCGTTCGGGACCATCTACGCCGAGGCTCAGCGCCGCTACTTCGAGTCGGTCGCCCCCTACGCGCGCCGCCTCATCCAGCAGGTGGGCGCACCCGCCGTCGGAGAGATCACCGGGCTGCCGCCCGCGGTCTCCCTGGAGCAGCGCCGCTCGGCGCCCGGGGCCCGGTCGTCGGTGGGGACGGTGACCACGCTCTCCAACTCGCTGCGCATGCTGTTCTCCCGGGCCGGGGACTACCCGGCCGGCGCCGAGCGGCTCGACTCCGACGCCTTCTCCCCCAACACTGCGGCCGGGGCCTGCCCCGAGTGCCACGGGCTCGGGCGGATCCACCGGACGGATGAGGAACTGCTCGTCCCCGACCCCTCACTCTCGATCAGGGAGGGGGCGATCGCCGCGTGGCCGGGGGCCTGGCAGGGGAAGAACCTGCGGGATGTGCTGGACACCCTGGGGTACGACGTCGACCGGCCGTGGCGTGAGCTGGAGGCGAAGGACCGGGAGTGGATCCTGTTCACCGACGAGCAGCCGGTGGTGACGGTGCATCCGGTGCGGGATGCGGGCCGGATCCAACGCCCGTACCAGGGCACGTACATGAGTGCGCGGCGCTATGTGCTGCACACCTTCGCCGACACCAAGAGCCGCACCCTGCGGGCGAAGGCCGAGCGCTTCCTGACCGGTGTGCCGTGCCCGGTCTGCGGTGGGAGCAGGCTGCGGCCGGAGGCGATGGCGGTGACCTTTGCCGGGCGGACGATCGCGGAGCTGGCCGCGCTGCCGCTCTCCGCCCTGGCCGAGGTGCTCGCGGGCGCCGGGGCCGGCGGTGAGGAGACGGCCCGGGTGCTGACCGCCGATCTGCTGGCCCGGACCGGGACGGTGACCGAGCTGGGGCTCGGGTATCTGAGCCTGGACCGGACAGCGCCGACGCTCTCCTCGGGCGAGTTGCAGCGGCTGCGGCTGGCGACCCAGCTGCGTGCGGGGCTCTTCGGGGTGGTCTACGTCCTGGACGAGCCGTCGGCCGGGCTGCACCCCGCCGATACGGAGTCCCTGCTCGGGGTGCTCGGCCGGCTCAAGGAGGCCGGGAACTCGGTCTTCGTGGTGGAGCACCAGATGGATGTGGTGCGGCGGGCGGACTGGCTGGTGGACGTGGGCCCGCTGGCCGGGGAGCACGGTGGGCGGGTGCTGCACAGCGGGCCGCCGGCGGGGCTCGCCGAGGTACCGGAGTCGGCGACGCGGCGGTTCCTGTTCGACCAGGGCCCCTCGCCGGTACGGGAGCCGCGCGCCCCTTCCGGGTGGATCCGGCTCTCCGGGGTGGAGCGGCACAATGTGCGCGGCGTCGACGCGGCGTTCCCGCTCGGGGTGTTCACGGCGGTGACCGGCGTGTCCGGGTCGGGCAAGTCGACCCTGGTGGGGCAGGTGCTCGCCGGGGTGCTCGCGGACCGGGAGGCGGGTGGGGAGGCCGGGGCGGGCAAGCAGTTCTGCGCTGCGGCGAGCGGCCTGGAGGCGGTGGACCGGCTCGTCCAGGTCGACCAGAAGCCGATCGGGCGGACGCCCCGGTCCAACCTGGCCACGTACACCGGGCTCTTCGACACCGTACGGAAGCTGTTCGCGCGGACGAGGACGGCGCGGGAGCGGGGCTACGCGGCGGGACGGTTCTCGTTCAACGTGGGCGGCGGGCGGTGCGAGACGTGCCAGGGCGAGGGGTTCGTCTCGGTGGAGCTGCTCTTCCTGCCCAGCACGTACTCACCCTGCCCGGACTGTCACGGCGCGCGCTACAACCCGCAGACTCTGGACGTCACTCTGCGCGGGCTGACGATCGCCCAAGTTCTCGACCTGACCGTGGAGTCGGCGGCGGACTTCTTCGCCGGGACCCCGGCCGCCGAGCGCGCGCTGACCACCCTGCTCGACGTGGGGCTCGGCTATCTGCGGCTCGGGCAGCCCGCCACCGAGCTGTCCGGCGGTGAGGCCCAGCGGATCAAGCTCGCCTCGGAGCTCCAGCGCACCCGGCGCGGGCACACCCTGTATCTGCTGGACGAGCCGACGACGGGTCTGCATCCGGCCGATGTCGAGGTGCTGATGCGGCAGTTGCACGGTCTGGTGGACGCGCACGACACGGTGGTGGTCGTGGAGCACGACATGGCCGTGGTGGCGGGTGCGGACCATGTCATCGACATGGGGCCGGGCGGTGGCGACCGGGGCGGGCGGATCGTGGCGACCGGTTCGCCTCAGGAGGTGGCGCGGGCCGCGGAGAGCCGTACGGCCCCGTATCTGGCGGAGGCACTGGGGGGGTGATCCCGTACGGCCCTGAACTCGACACCGTACGGGATCAACTCCCCTGTCAGCGGCGGACCTTACGCGTCGCGCGCAGCCACTCCTTGTTCATCGCCGCGATCGAGGGCAGCGGGATGCCCTTCGGGCAGGCGGTCGCGCACTCGCCGGCCAGGGTGCAGCCGCCGAACCCCTCCTCGTCCATCTGGGCCACCATGTCCAGCACCCGGGTCTCGCGCTCCGGGGCGCCCTGCGGCAGGACGTTGAGGTGGTTGACCTTGGCCGCCGTGAACAGCATCGCCGAGCCGTTGGGGCAGGCCGCGACGCAGGCGCCGCAGCCGATGCATTCGGCGTTCTCGAAGGCCAGCTCGGCGTCCGGCTTGGGCACCGGGGTCGCGTGGGCGTCGGGGGCGGTGCCGGTGGGGGCCGAGATGTAGCCGCCGGACTGGATGATCCGGTCGAACGAGGAGCGGTCCACGACCAGATCCTTGACGACCGGGAAGGCCGAGGCCCGCCACGGCTCGATGTCGATCGTGTCGCCGTCGGCGAAGGACCGCATGTGGAGCTGGCACGTGGTGGTGCGCTCCGGGCCGTGGGCGTCGCCGTTGATGACGAGGCTGCACGCGCCGCAGATGCCCTCACGGCAGTCGTGGTCGAAGGCGACGGGCTCGTCCCCGGCGAGGATGAGCTCCTCGTTGAGGGTGTCGAGCATCTCCAGGAAGGACATGTCCTGCGAAATGCCGTCGACTTCATAGGTGGCCATGGCGCCGGGCGTCTCGGCATTCTGCTGGCGCCAGACGCGCAGGGTGAGCTTCATGCGTAGCTCCGCTGAGTGGGGTGGACGTACTCGAAGACGAGGTCTTCCTTGTGCAGGACGGGGGCACCGCCGGTCGTGGTGAACTCCCAGGCGGCGGCGTACGAGAACTCCTCGTCGCGCCGCTCGGCCTCGCCCTCGGGTGTCTGGGACTCGGCGCGGAAGTGGCCGCCGCAGGACTCGGCGCGGTGCAGGGCGTCCAGGCACATGAGTTCGGCGAGTTCCAGGTAATCGACGATGCGATTCGCCTTCTCCAGCGACTGGTTGAACTGTTCGCCGGTGCCCGGCACCTTGATGCGGCGCCAGAAATCCTCCCGGATCTCCGGGATCTTGGCGAGCGCCTTGCGCAGTCCGTCCTCCGTGCGGGCCATTCCGCAGTGCTCCCACATGAGTTCACCGATCTCGCGGTGGAAGGAGTCGGGGGTGCGGTCGCCGTCGACGGAGAGCAGCAGGTTGACGCGGTCCTCGGTCTCCGCGACGACCTCGGCGACCGCGGGGTGTCCGGCGTCGACCTTCTCGGTGTGCGGGTTGCGGGCGAGGTAGTCGTTGATCGTGGAGGGCAGGACGAAGTAGCCGTCGGCGAGGCCCTGCATCAGCGCGGAGGCGCCGAGCCGGTTGGCCCCGTGGTCGGAGAAGTTCGCCTCACCGATGGCGAAGAGGCCGGGGATTGTGGTCTGGAGGTCGTAGTCGACCCAGAGGCCGCCCATGGTGTAGTGCACGGCGGGGTAGATCCGCATCGGGACCGTGTACGGGTCCTCGTCGGTGATCCGCTGGTACATGTCGAAGAGGTTGCCGTACTTCGCCTCGACGGCCCTGCGGCCCATACGCCCGATGGCTTCGGTGAAGTCCAGGTAGACCCCCTGCCCGCCGGGACCGACGCCCCGCCCCTCGTCGCAGACGTTCTTGGCGGCGCGGGAGGCGATGTCGCGGGGCACGAGGTTGCCGAAGGCCGGGTAGATGCGCTCCAGGTAGTAGTCGCGCTCGTCCTCGGGGATCTGGTCGGCCGGGCGGGTGTCGCCCTGCGCCTTGGGGACCCAGATCCGGCCGTCGTTGCGGAGCGACTCGCTCATCAGGGTGAGCTTGGACTGGTGGTCGCCGGTGCGCGGGATGCAGGTGGGGTGGATCTGGGTGAAGCAGGGGTTGGCCATGTAGGCGCCGCGCCGGTGGGCCCGCCAGATCGCGGTGGCGTTGGAGTTCATGGCGTTGGTCGACAGGTGGAAGACGTTGCCGTAGCCGCCGGTGGCCAGGACGACGGCGTCGGCGAAGTAGGTGTCGATCTTCCCGGTGACGAGGTCGCGGGCGACGATGCCGCGCGCTTTCCCGTCGACCACGATCAGGTCCAGCATCTCGGTACGGGCGTGGAGTTCGACACCGCCCGTGGCGATCTGGCGGGAGAGCGCCTGGTAGGCGCCGAGGAGGAGCTGCTGCCCCGTCTGGCCGCGCGCGTAGAACGTACGGGAGACCTGGACGCCGCCGAAGGAGCGGTTGTCGAGGAGGCCGCCGTACTCGCGGGCGAAGGGGACGCCCTGGGCGACGCACTGGTCGATGATCTCGACCGAGATCTGCGCCAGCCGGTGGACGTTGGACTCCCGGGCCCGGAAGTCGCCGCCCTTGACGGTGTCGTAGAAGAGCCGGTGGATGGAGTCGCCGTCGTTGCGGTAGTTCTTCGCCGCGTTGATGCCGCCCTGGGCCGCTACCGAGTGGGCGCGCCGGGGTGAGTCCTGGAAGCAGAACTGGACGACGCGGTAACCCTGTTCGGCAAGGGTGGCTCCGGCCGATCCGCCGGCCAGTCCGGTGCCGACGACGATGACCGTGTGTTTGCGCCGGTTGGCCGGGTTCACGAGTCTGGCTTGGAAGCGGCGGGTGTCCCAGCGCTCGGCGACCGGACCCTCGGGGGCCTTGGTGTCGACGACGGGCTCGCCCGTCGTGTAGTGCGTGTAGTCGGGCATGTCAGCTCACCACTCCGGTCATGACGGCGACGGGTACGGAGATGAAGCCCAGCGTCAGCACCGCTGCGAGGACGTTTGCGAGGGTCTTCAGGACGCGGTCGCGGGTCGCGTTGCCGACGCCGAGCGTCTGCGCGGCGCTCCAGAAGCCGTGCTGGACGTGCAGGCCCATGGCGAGCACGGCGACGATGTAGATGACGTTGCCGTACCAGGTGGAGAAGGTGTCGACGACGTTCCGGTACGGGTGCCCGGCCTCGAAGCTCGTGTGGACGGTGCCGGTGGTCAGGTCGAGGATGTGCCAGACGATGAACAGCGCGAGGATGATGCCGCCCCAGCGCATGGTCCGGGTGGCGTAGCTCGCGCGGGGCCGCTTGTGTACGTACTTGTCCGGGCGTGCTCTGATGTCGCGGCGGCTCAGCTGGTACGCGGAGATGCCGTGCAGCACGACGGCGGCGACCAGCCCCACGCGGACGGTCCACAGCGCCCACTCGTAGTGCAGGATCGGTTCACCCATGGTCCGCAGCCAGTGGGCGTAGCCGTCGAACTCACCGGGTCCGAAGAAGATCTTCAGGTTCCCCGCCATGTGGGCGACGAGGTACCCGAGCATGATCAGACCGGTGACGGCCATGATGGTCTTCTTGCCGACGGTCGAGTCCCAGAGCGTACGCGTCATCGACGGCCGTCGGTCCGTCCGCGTTGCCAATGCCATGGACCTGACGGTAGGGGTCCCGAGCTGATCAGTCCAAGACATGGAGTGGCTGATCTTCATAGGCTGCGCCTATCGGGCGACGGTAGCCTCGGTGTATGCACCTCCAACAGCTCACCTACTTCGTGGCCGTCGCCGAGACCCGGCACTTCACCCGGGCCGCCGAGGCCGTGCATGTCTCGCAGCCCTCGCTCTCCCAGCAGATCCGGGCGCTGGAGAGCGAGCTGGGTGCCGAGCTGTTCAGCCGGGCGCGGGGCAACATCACCCTGACCGACGCGGGCGAGGCGCTGCTGCCGCTGGCCCGGCGAATCCTCGCGGACGCGGAGACCGCGCGCCACGAGGTGCAGGAGCTGGTGCAGTTGCGGAGCGGCCGAGTACGGCTGGGGGCGACGCCGAGCCTCTGTACGGGGCTGCTGCCCGACGTGCTGCGCGCCTTCCACGACCGGCATCCGGGGGTGCGGCTGCTGCTGGAGGAGGGTGGCTCGCACGATCTCGTACGGCAGCTGGCGCGCGGGGCGCTCGACCTCGCCCTGGTGGTGCTGCCGCTGCCCGCCGCATCGCCCGCGCTGACCACGGTGGAGCTGCTGCGCGAGGACCTGCTCGTGGTGTCGTCCGCCGCCGGACCGGCCCCGGGGCGCGGGGGGCGGGTCCAGATCGCCGATCTCGAAGGGGCGCCACTGGTGATGTTCCGGCACGGCTACAACCTGCGGGAGCTGACGCTCGCCGCCTGCCGGGCGGAGGGGTTCGAGCCCTCGTTCACGGTGGAGGGCGGCGAGATGGACGCGGTGCTCGGTTTCGTACGGGCGGGACTCGGCATCGCGGTGGTGCCGAGCATGGCCGCGCACCGGGCCGGCCCCGATCTGCGGAGGACCCCGCTGGCCCGGCCGGGGCTGCGGCGCACGATCGCCCTCGCGCACCGCAGCGATGTGGCGCCGCCCCGGGCGGCCCGGGAGCTCCAGCGGATGCTGCTGGAGCACGGGCCGGAGGCCGGATGAAGGAGACCGCGGCCGGTCCGCTCAGACCGCGTCGGCCAGCAGCAGCGCGTGGATGCGGTCCGGGGCGCCGGGGCGGGCGTAGTACCAGCCCTGGGCGGTGTCGCAGCCCAGTCGGCGCAGCTGCTCGGCCTGCGCTCCCGTCTCCACGCCCTCCACCGTGACGGCCAGCTCCAGGCTGTGGGCCAGCGACACGATCCCCTCGACGATCTTCAGGTCGACCGGGTCGGCCGGATGCTGCTGCATGCCCCGGGTGAAGGACCGGTCCAGCTTGAGGACGCTCACCGGCAGCCGCCGCAGGTTCGCCAGGTTCGAGTAGCCGGTGCCGAAGTCGTCGAGCGCGATGTCGACGCCCATCTCCGCGAGCTGCCGCAGGGGCTTGAGGAGATCGTCGTCGGCGCCGATCAGGGCGGATTCGGTCACCTCCAGGCAGAGCGCGCCGGGTTCGAGGCCGGAGCGTTCCAGCACGTCGACGGTCTCGGCGACCAGCCGGGGGTGGTGCAGCTGGGTCGGCGAGAGGTTGACGTTGATCCGCAGCGGGCCGCCGTCGCTGTGCCGCTCCTGCCAGAAGTTGGCCTGACGGACGGACTCCTCCAGCACCCAGCGTCCGAGGGGCACGATCAGCCCGGTGTGCTCGGCGAGCGGGATGAACCGGTCGGGGCCGAGCACCCCGTGCTGCGGATGGCACCACCGTACGAGCGCCTCGGCACCGTGCACGGTGCCGTCGCCCAGGTGGACGAGCGGCTGGTACTCGATGAAGAACTCGCCCCGGTCCAGCGCGGCGGGCAGCGCGGTGGTCAGCCCGTGGCGGGTGATGGCGCGCGCGTCGGCCTCGGCGTCGGCGAGTTCGAAGCGGTTGCCGCCCGCCGCCTTGGCCCGGTACATGGTGATGTCCGCGCTGCGCAGCACCTCGGCGGCGCTGCGCTCCCCGGCCGGGCCCTCGACGACGCCGATCGAACCGCGGACGGTGAGCTCTCGGCCGTCCAGCCGGATCGGGGTGGCGAGGACGTGGAGGATGCGGCCGGCCAGCTCGTCCACCGCGTCGGCGGTCCCCGGGCCGGTGGTCAGGGCAACGAACTCGTCGCCGCCCAGCCGGGCGACCATCTCGCCGGGTGCCGTGGCGCAGCTCTGCAACCGGTCGGCGACCTCGACCAGGAGCCGGTCGCCGGCCGCGTGGCCGAGGCTGTCGTTGATGGCCTTGAAGCCGTCGAGGTCCAGGTAGCAGAGGCCGAAGCGGGCTCCGTCCTTGGCGGAGAGCACCTTCTCGAGACGCTCGAAGAACAGCGTCCGGTTGGGCAGCCCGGTGAGCGCGTCATGAGTGGCCTCGTAGCGCAGCCGCAGGTTGAGCAGGCGCCGCTCGGTGGTGTCCTCCATCAGCGCCAGCTGGTACTGGGGACGGCCTTCGGGGTCACGCAGCAGGGAGACGGTGAGGTTGGTCCACAGGACGGTGCCGTCGTTGCGGTAGTACGCCTTCTCGACCCGGTAGTGGTCGCGCTCCCCCCGTACGAGCTCGTTGTAGTACTTCCATACCTGCGGCGAGTCCTCGGGGTGGACCCACTCGTTCACCCTGTGACTGCGGACGTGGTGCTCCATGCCGCCGAACATCCTGGTGAGGGTGTCGTTGATCTCCAGGATGTTGCCGTCGAGGTCGGCGATGCCGATGCCGACGGCGGCGTCCTTGAAGACCGCGCGGAAGCGGGCCTCGGTGGCGTGGAGGGCCTGTTCCGCATGCGAGCGGGCGGTGAGGGCCGAGCGGGCGATGGCCTCCTGTTCGGCCAGGGTCCGCTCGCGCAGGGCCTGGGAGAAGCCGGAGGCGAGGGTGTGCTGGATGCGGGCGCACCGGGCGCGGGCGTCCTCGGTGGACAGCTCGCCGGGTCCGTTGCCGCCGCAGTACAGCACCAGGTAGGAGTCGACGACCCCGAGCGTGGAACTGAGGGCGTCCGGGTCGGTGCAGTGCGCGTCGACCAGCGCCGCGCCGATCCGAGCGGCGGGCGAGGCGTCGAACGGGTGGGCGTGCAGGGTGAGGCTGAGCTCGCGGGCCAGCGGCAGCAGGTGCTTCTCGAACTCCGGGCGGGTCAGGGAGGTGGCCGTCAGCGGGAAGATGGCCCGGCTCCAGATCGTGGCGAACCTCCGGAGCCGGCCTTCCGGACCGTCCGGTTCCGCGTCCTGCTCACCGGAGGCCTGGGCGGGAATGCTCACGGCTTTCGCCCGACCCCGCCGAAGCCCGAGAAGGCGTACGGGTCTTCCTGCTCCGGGGCCTGCGGGGTGTCCGGCCGCCACTCGGGCATCGAGACGAGGCCGGGCTCGACCATCTCGTACCCCTCGAAGAACGCGCCGATCTCCTCACGCGTCCGCATGATGAGCGGGTTGCGGATGTTCCGGTAGACGCCGACCGTGCCGTCCGCCTCCTCCCTGGAGAGCGGAATGCCCTCGTAAGAGGCGTGGGTCAGGATGAGGAGGCTGCCGGGCGCCAGTGCCTCGCGCAGTTCGGCGACCGCCGCGCGCGGGTCGTCGGCGTCCTCGATGAAGTGGAGCACCGCGACGAGCAGGAGGGCCACCGGGCGGTTCAGGTCGAGCAGTCCGGTGACCTCCGGGCTGGCCAGGATCTCCGTAGGCCGGCGCAGGTCGGCGGCGGCGATGACGGCGTGGTCGTTGCCCTCCAGCACCGCCTGGCTGTGCGCCACGGCGACCGGGTCGTGGTCGACGTACGCCACCTTGGCCCGCGGGTCGGCGGCCTGGGCCACCTCATGGACGTTGCCGAAGGTCGGGATGCCGGAGCCGATGTCGAGGAACTGATCGATCCCCGCGTCGACCGCGTACCGCACGGCCCGGCGCATGAAGGCCCGATTGGCCTGCATGATCTTGGGAAGGCCCGGAAGGAACTCCATGGCCTTCCGCGCGGCTTCCCGGTCCACCTCGAAATTGTGCGATCCGCCCAGATAGAAGTCGTACATGCGGGACACGCTCGGCACCGAGATATCTATGCCTTGCGGTGCCCAGGCGGGACGCTCCATCGATGTCTCCAACAAGTTCGCCACGGCGATCCGGCCATGTTCATGGTCAGTGTTGACCAGAGGCTACTGATCGACCGCCAAGAGAGCGAGTGGAAACGGAAATTAGGGATCCGTTATTGGTCACACTCCGGTGCCAACAACGGCCGGTCCGTCGCAGCGTGTGCACAGGCAGCGACGGACCGGCACCTCACTCACCGATTCCCGGTGGTTCGGGGCCACTTGGGGGCTACTGGGCGGTTACTTCGTGGTCTTGACGAGCTTGGAGTCGGGCGAGACCGCGAACCACGTACCGCCCACACCCTGGCCGTTGACGTCCCCCGGCTTCTCATCCCCGGCGAACGTGTAGATGGGCCAGCAGTCGATGGTCTGCTGCTTGATCCCGTCGGGGCGGTCGAAAGTGACGAATCCCTTCTTCGTCACGCCTTCCACCGAGTTTTTGGACACGGGGGCGACTACCGGCCACTTCTTGAGGCAGTCGCCGGCGCAGGCCGTCTTCATCGGCCACGCGGAGTCCTGGGTGAACCGGTAAACCGTCATGCCGCGCTTGTCCACCACGATGTCACCGAGTTCCGGGTCCTTGCGGACGGAAAGCCCCGCGGCGTCGGCCGGTTCGGTGGCGGCCGCTCCGTCGGCGTTGGCCGCCGCCTTCTTCCCGTCGGGGGCGGAGGCGAACCAGGTGCCCCCGACGCCCTGGCCCTCTGTCTGTCCCGGCGCGGTGTCCTTCGCGTACCGGTACATCGGCCAGCCGTCGACGGTGAGCTGCTTGGAGCCGTCGGTCCGGACGACCTCGCCGAGCAGCGAGGCATCGGTTCCGGCGGCGGCGGTGACGTCACCGGCGGGCACGACCGGCCAGATCTTCGCGCAGTCGCCGTCGCAGTTCGACTTCGGCGGCTTGGCGGTGTCCTTGTCGAAGCGGTAGAGCGTGAACCCCTCGCTGTCGGTGAGCACCTTCCCGAGCTTCTTGCTGTCCTGCACAGCGAGTTGACCCGCCGCCTTCGGGGCCGCGACGTCCGCGCCGGAGCCGTAACCGCCGCCGTTCGAGCCGTAGCCGCTCTCGGCCGGCTGCTGCGCCGGGGCCGCGTTGCCCACCGACTGACCGTTGGGCGATGCCGTGCCCTGCTCCTGACCGCACGCCGTCGTCAGCGTCAAAAGGGCCGCGGCGGTGACCGCGAGCGAGGCGTTGCGCCAGGTATTCATGTCGACTCCCGTAGTACGTCGTCGTATCGCTCCGATGGCGACGCGAGTCCGCGCCGTCCATGGCCCTAGGTACGCGGCGTCACGGGTCCGGCGTTCAACGCGGGCCGACAAGAATTCGACGGAACGTTCATCGGGCCGACGGACGGGGGCGCCTGCCGGGCCGTCAACCGTGCGCAAACATGAACGGCTCATTGTCCCCCCATCAGGCGAATCCCGGCGCATTCCCGCGTGTCGCCGTACGACGTGGATCATGCTCCCGGTCGTGTACGGATCCCGCATCGGGCGGCTCTCGACAGCCGCCGCACTCGTCTGGCTGATAGCCGTACCGCAGCCCGCCACCGCCGACGCCTGCGCGGTGGCCACCATCGGGCAGGACGACGGCAGCACCGCGGTCGCCGTGGCGGGCAGCGGAGAATGCGTGGCGGTCACCACCCCGGAGCCGCCACCACCCCCGCCGCCCCCGAAGCCACCACCGCCACCCCTTCCTCCGCCACCCCCGCCACCCCCACCGGAGCCGCCTGAGCCACCACCTCCACCACCGCCCCCTGCGCCGGCACCTCCCCCACCGCCGCCACCGGAGCCGCCACCACCCCCGCCACCTCCGCCACCGCCCGTGCCGGAGGCCGCTCCCGTGCCGGAGGCCGCTCCCGCGCCCAGGCCGGCGCCGAAGCCGTCACCGGCCCCCTCCGTGCGGCCGAAGCCGCCGGAGCCCCGGCCCGTGGCGCTTCCGACGTACCGCCAAGCGACCCGCAAGGAGCCGCGGCGCGGGCCGTCCCTGGTGTCCACGACCCTGCTGATCACCGCCCCCGCGGTGTTCGCCGTCGCCGTGCTGCGGCCCCGATCGTCCCGCTGACGAGGAGATACCCATGTCCGAATGGCTCGTCCTGAGCATTGCCATGGCGTCGGCCTGTGCGGTCGTCCTCACCATCGCGGTCCTCAACAACCGCCGGATCGCCGATGACGACGATCCGACCGAGACGCCCGACGTCATCGAGTACATGACGATGATGATCGGCGTGGTCTACGCGATCGTGCTGGGTCTGGCCATCGCCGGGGTCTGGGAGGGCCGCAGCGCCGCCCAGGAGTCCGTACGGCTGGAGGCGCAGGCGCTGCACGAGGTGCAGGCCCGGTCCTCCGTCTACCCGGCGGAGGTCCGTGACCGCATCCGTACGGACGTCGACGCGTACGTCGCCCATGTCCTCGACGCCGAGTGGAAGGTGATGTCGGAAAAGGGCGCCCTCACCGAACGCGGCACGGAGCTGCTGGACCGGGTGCGGGCGGACGTCACCGAGTTCGAACCCCAGACGGAACTGGAGGGACAGGCCTACCAGCCGCTTGTGGACCAGGTGGCGGCGGCGGACGACGCCCGCAGCTCGCGGGGGCAGAACGCGGGGGCGACGATGCCCGGGGTGGTGTGGTTCGGCCTGATCATCGGGGCGCTGGTGACGGTCGGGCTGATCTTCACCCTGCAGATCCGCAGAACATTCCGGGAACTGCTGCTGGCGGGGCTCTTCAGCGCGCTGATCGCTTTCCTGCTCTTCCTGATCTGGGATTTCGACGCGCCCTTCGGCCGGGGCATCTCGGCCACCGCCGAGCCCTTCCTCGACCTGTTCCCGGAGGCCACCCGCTGACGCCCCGTTCCCCCCGGCCGGTGAACCGTCCGGTGCGCCGGCCGGGGGACGAAGAATGACCCATTCGCCCGACCCCGATAGCGGTGGGTCCGCACCCCTCCTAGCGTGTCGCGCATCGAGGTGCATTTTCCTGCTATGTGGAAATTCATTCCGCAGCTGCCCCTCGGGGAACCCGGAGGATCCACCATGCGCGCGATACGTGTCGCACCCCTCGCACTCCTGGGCGCCACCGCCCTCACCCTGCTGGCTCCGTCCGCCGCCCGTGCCGCGCCCGACGGGGCCATCAACACGTTCAACCCGACGATCTCCCCCTCGGTGATCGCTCCGGGCGGCCGGGTGACCCTCGGCGGCGGCGGATGCACCGGCGAGACGACCGTCACCTCAGGCATCTTCGACACGACCGTCATCCCGAGCGGCAGCACCACGGCCACCGCCACCGTCGACGCGGACGCCCGGCGGGGCGCGGTCTACGCGGTGACGTTCGCCTGCGGCTCCACCGGCACCACCCGCAACGTCAACCTGACGATCACCACGGGCCCCACCAGCGCCCCGACGCCCACGACCGCACCGACCACGGCACCGACCGTGAGCTCCACGGCCATCGCGCCGAGCGGTGTGCGGGGCGGGCTCGGCGGCAGCTCCGGCACCATGAACACCGTGGAGGTCGCAGCGGGCGCCGCCCTCGTGCTCGCGGCCGCCATCGGCACCCTCTGCTTCGCTCGCCGCCGCGGCGCCGGCCGCCGGCACTGACGGCGCGAGGTACGGGGTGGAACACGCGACAGTCGCCCCGGGTCCTGATCGCAGGACTCGGGGCGACGGGCGTATCGGGCCGGGCGGGAGGTCCGACGTCCTAGAAGGCCGCATGGCTCGTCCGCCGGCGCCGGACGAGGAAGACCGCGCCACCGACGGCCGCCGCGGCCACCAGTCCGCCGCCGACCTGCATCTCCGTGGAGTTCGGCCCCATCGAGCCGCCGAGTCCGCCCTGCGCGCCGTGGCCGGCGAGCACGGTGAACTTGTGCGTCGCGATCCGGTCGTTGTCACTGCACTTCACGGAGAGGTGGTAGTGACCCGGGGTGGTGTTGTTGCGGACGCGGGCGTGGGCGTAGTTGGTGCCGTCCCCCGCCGAGAGGCTGGTCGTCGGGAACGCGTTCGACCAGACCGTGCCGCCGTGACCGCAGCCCCGGGCGGTGACCTTCAGCGTGCCGCCCTGGTGGACCGCCTGAGGGTTGACGGCGACGTTGACCGGGCCGTTGGTGGCGGCGGCCGTGGGGGCAGCGAGCCCGACAGCTGCGAAAGCGGTCACGGTGACCGCGAGAACGCGTGAAGCGCGCATCGTGTGGACCTCCAGCGGGAAACGCCCCGGAGTCCTGTCCTCCGGGAATGGATCGACGTGAACGCCTCCCATGACGAACACTCACCAGCCTTCTCACTGCTCGCACTTCGGCACTGCTCCACCCCGGTGACGCGACACGCCGTGCGGGAACCCCTGCATCTGACGGAGCCGCAGGTCACAGGCCATCAGAACTTTTATCTGCTCATTACTCCGAAGGGCAGTCACCTCTGAGGGCTCGGATGCCATCACCCCTAAGGCCCTGCTTCCGTCCGCCACCCGTTCGCCTCTCCCTGATCGCCGCCCGGCCGCACCGCCCCTAACGTTCCAAGCGTCGCGACGAAGGGAGCACCATGGGCCGGGACTACGCTGGCGCCGAGCGGACCAGACGTGTGCCGTGGGGTGCCGTCGCCCTGGTCATGCTCACGGGCCTAGCCCTCCTGCGCAACGGGGCGGAGTTCGGGGAGGAGGGGCCGCCGCAGCCCGCGGCCGCAGCCTCGCTGGCCCTGAGCAGCGACACCGCGGGTCCGCCGGTGGAGGGCGAACCGGTGCAGCCGCTGCCGTACGCCCCCGCCTCCCGGGTGAAGATCTCGTCCATCAACGTGGACGCTCCGGTCATCGACGTCAACCTGGACCCCAACGGCTGGATCGACGCCCCCCCGGCCGAGGACCCCAACCTCGCCGGCTGGTACCAGAACGGCATCGCCCCCGGCCAGCGCGGCACCTCCGTGATCGTCGGCCATGTCGACAACATGTCGGGACCCGCGGTCTTCTACGGGCTCGGCTCGCTCCAGAAGGGCCACCGCGTCGAGGTGGAGCGCTACGACGGCCGGGTCGGGGTCTTCGAGGTGTACGGGGTCGAGGTCTTCTCCAAGAACGACTTCCCCGGCGCCCGTGTCTACGGTGACACGGGCCATGCGGAGCTCCGGGTGATCACCTGCGGCGGGGGCTACTCGAAGGCGGGCGGCTACGACGGGAACGTGGTGGTCTTCGCCCGGCTCGTCGAGACCCGCTGAACCGTCGGCCCTGCGGCCATCCGACCCGCCGAACCGGGCGGAGTCCGCCTCAGACCCGCTTCAGACCCGCCTCAGACCCTCTGCGGCACCGTGACCTGGTAGCCCTCGTCGAGCAGCCGGGGGAGGTAGCGCCGCAGGGCCTCGACGCTCTGGGACCGATCTCCGCCCGCGTCGTGCGAAAGGACGACCACACCGGGCGCCGCCCCGTCCAGCACCCGGCGGACGATGACGCCCGTCCCCGGTGTGGTCCAGTCGAGAGTGTCGACGGTCCAGGCCATCGGCTCCATGCCCAGATCGGCGCCGATCTCGAAGGAGTTGCGGTTCCACGCGCCGTACGGAGCCCGGTACCAGAGCGGCGGGGTGCCGAGCACCGCCTCGACCACGTCGCTGGTGCGGCCGAGCTCGTCGCGGATCGCGGCCCGGGAGAGCCCCGGGATCAGCGGGTGGGACCAGGAGTGGTTGCCCACGACATGGCCGTCGTCCGCCATCTCGCGCAGCAGGTCCGGGCTGGCGTCGGCCATCTCGCCGCAGACGAAGAACATCGCGCGGACCCTGTGCTTGCGCAGGGCGGCCAGGATGTCCGGGGTGTAGCGGGCGTCGGGGCCGTCGTCGAAGCTGAGCACCATCGAGTGCCCGAGGTCGGGGAGCTCCTCGAAGGGCCGGGTCCGCACCGGGGGCCGGGCCGGCCGGAAGCGGGGCGGGGTGCCGGCGGTCATGGGCTGCAGACGGTACGCGGGCGGCCGGCCCGGCAGACCGGCGGGCGGCCCGGCGGCCGCGGCGGGCGGGGTGCCCGCGACCCGTGCGGGGCGGGTGGGCGTCGAGGCCGGATCAGCGGCGATCAGATGCAGGGTGGTGGCGGTCCCGAGGCCGAGGGCGACCTTGAGCAGGGTGCGGCGGTCGGGGCGGATGTGCTCACTTCTCATGGCCAACTGCTCGCACGGCCGGGCCCCCTACCCGGTCGACGACACCGAGGCCTGACCGATTTGTACCCATTCGACGCAGTGGCCTGCCGGGGCCGCAGACCCTCCTCGACGGCTTCCGGACGAGCCGATAGCCTCGGGGCCGTGACAGAGCAGCAGCCTCATCAGTTCGAACGCGGTACGGACGGGCCCAAGGTGATCGTCGCGGGGCTCGACGGGTCCGACTCGTCCATGCGCGCGGCCGCCTACGCCGCCGGTCTCGCCCGGCGGCAGAACGCCAGGCTGGCCCTCGTCTACGTCCAGCCCGTGATCCCTTCGGGCGCCGCCCTGGGCGTGCCCGTCGGCGACACCACGGGTGAGGTCGCCCAGGAGCTGGTCGACGAGATCCGGGAGTCGGCGGAGCGACTGAAGGACACCTGGGACGTGCGCTGGGAGTTCCACACCTTCCGCGGCGACCCGTACAACGGGCTGGTGACGGCGGCCGACGAACTCACCGCCGACGCCGTGGTGGTGGGGGCTTCGGAATCGGCGGGGCACCGGTTCATCGGTTCGGTGGCCGTCCGCCTGGTGAAGGCGGGACGCTGGCCGGTCACGGTGGTGCCGTAACCCTCCTGAGCGCTTGGCGCTACTCCCCCATCACCAGGCCGTCCTTCTCCGCGCCCCGCCCGAGGACCACCTCACGGATGCGGTCGCGGACCTGGCGGTGATGCTCGGCCCCGGCCTTGACGGAGGCGTTGAGGTCGATGACGCGCCCGCTGTCCGTGTCGTACCACTGCGGAACGAACTCGGCCTTCTTCACCGCCCAGCGTCCTCCCGGCCGCGCGGGCGGCGCGAAGGTGAAACGGCCCATGGAACTCTGGTTGCCGCGCGGGTCCTGGAGGCCCTGGTAGTTGATCATCGCGCCGGCGATCTGGTCACCCATGCCGTAGACGACCCAGGTGCCGTTGACCTTCTCGTACGCCTGCGGGACGTGGGCGTGGGTGCCGACGATCAGGTCGAGGTCGGGGCGGCCGCGGTCCTGGGAGGCGGTGAGCCGCTCGGCCAGTTCCAGCTGCCTGGCGTCCGGTTCGTCCTGCCACTCGGTGCCCCAGTGCACCGAGAGCACGACGACGTCGGCACCCGCCCGCCGGGCCTTCCTCGCCTCCGCCACGATCTTCCGCTCGTCGGTCACGTTGACCGTCCACGGCTTCCCGGCGGGCAGCGGGATGTCGTTGGTGCCGTAGGTGTACGCGAGGTGGGCGACCTTCGCCGCCCGCTTCCCCGGTCCCGTCGGCAGGATCGTGGGGCGGGCGGCCTCGGCGGCGGAGCGGGCGGAACCGGCGTGGCGGACGCCTGCCGCGTCCAGGGCTCGCAGGGTGCGGCGGACGCCTTCGGCCCCGTCGTCCAGGGTGTGGTTGGAAGCGGTGGAACAGGAGTCGTAGCCGGTGGCGCGCAGGGCGGTGGCGACCTCGGGCGGTGATTTGAAGCTGGGGTAGCCGGTGTAGGGGCCGCCGTCCTTCCCGAACACCGTCTCCATGTGGCAGATGGCCAGGTCGGCTCGGGAGACGACGGGTGCGACGCCCCTGAACATCGGGGTGAAGTCGTAGCCCTGCCCGCCCGCGTCGGCCGCCGCCCGGTCGATGACGGAGGAGTGCGGCAGGACATCGCCCGAAGCCAGGAGAGTGAAGGGGCGCGGTACGTCGGCCTTCTGGCCGCCCGCACCCCCGGCGGCGGTGGGGGGTGCGCTCGGTGCGGGCGCCTGGGGCGGCTGGCCGGTGCAGCCGGTGGCCGCGGCGAGCAGGAGGGCGAGGGCGGCCACGGTGCCCGGTCGGATGCGCTGCGTCATCTGCTCGACTCCATGTTCGGATGATTACGACCATCCGACTACACATATCTTCATACCGCTGAAGCAAGGAGCATTGCCGCATACCTAGCTGAACTGGTCGTACCGTCCGACCCCGACGGCCCCTTGACCGTTCGCCGCACCATTCGCCGCACTGAGCGACCGCTCGTCGCACGCCTCGGTGCACCGCCTGTTCCTGCGCCGCCGAATGCGTTCGTATACGCCAGGCGGCAGCGAGGCCGTCCGGAGGCCTCCCGCGGGAAAGGACGTTCATGAAGACCACGACGACGACCGATGAGCGGGCCATCGCGGAGTTGCAGCGGGACCACGGCCCCGCCCTCTTCCACTTCCTGCTGGGCCTGACCTTCGGGGACCGGCAGCGGGCCGAGGACCTGGTGCAGGAGACCCTCGTACGCGCCTGGCAGCACCCGGAGGCCTTTGACGCGCCCTACGAGTCGATGCGGCCCTGGCTCTTCACCGTCGGCCGCCGCCTCGCCATCGACGCCCGGCGCTCCCGCCAGGCGCGCCCCACCGAGGTCAGCGACCTGGTGCTGGAGAGCACCCCGGCCGACCAGGACACCGCGGACTCGGCCGTCCGCGCCCTGGACGTCCGCGAGGCGGTCCGCACGCTCAGCCCCGAACACCGTGCGGTGCTGGTGCAGCTCTACTTCCGCGGGCTGAGCGTCGGCGAGACCGCCGAGGCGCTGGGCATCCCCGCCGGGACCGTCAAGTCCCGTTCGTACTACGCCCTGCGGCTGCTCTCGCGCAATCTGCCCGGCTACTCACGGAGGTCCTCCGCCCGCAACAGCGCGAGCATGGCCGCGGCCTCCGCCACCTCCACGTAGTCCCGGGCGCAGCCGTCGCAGAGCTGGAGGTGGCGGGCGACCCGGCAGGTCTCCTCCGCCTCCAGTGCGTCCAGGACGTAGGCGCCCAGCAGCAGGCGCACATGCGGGTCGTCGCCGGGGTCGGCACTCATTCACAGCCTCGCATCTCCTGGGCGATCCTCGCTTCTGCCCACGCGGGGCGTCCGCCCCCGGTTCAATGCTGCGTGAAGCCCGGTACCGAGCAAGGAAAGAGGCGAGACGGGATGCGTCCCGAGGACACGGATGGGACCGGTGGGGGCGGGCTGCCGGTACCGATGGCCTGGCTGTACACCGAGTACGTCGCGGAGGAGCTGTTACGCACCGGCGACCTGATGGAACCGACGACCCTGGAGTTCCGGGCCGGGCGCGACGCGCTCGCGCTCACGATATTCCTCTCCGGCCTCCTGGGGGAGATCCCGGTCTCCGGCGCGCTGTCCGAGGCCCGCGTCGACGAGTTGCGGGTGCTCACGGCGTACGGGGCCACCTGGCGGAGCTGGGTCTGCGAGCGGCTCACGGAGTCCGAGCGGCGGGCCGGGCCCGGCGACCCCGACGCGGCGCTGGCCCGGGCGGCCTGGCGGTGGCTGGAGGAGACCGAGCTGCTCGCCGCGGACCTCGAGGCGATCGCGCCCGCGCCCCGGGAGCCGGTGACGGGGAGCCCGCACGAGGAGGAGGGGGAGGTCCAGGTGTGGACCCCCGCCTGGCAACTGGGCCTGCCTCTGGGCCATTTGGCCGTGCATCTGTGCTGATCCGATCGGGGCGACGTGGGCGAGCGCGACCCGCGAGGCGTCACCGTCATCGGGGGCGCAGGATCGCGGAGGCGAGCGCGGTCACGCCCACGAACAGTGCCATGGGGGCCAGGGGCAGCAGGCCGTAGGTCCGCTCCAGCAAGGTGCCGACGTTCCACATGACCGTGCGCTACCACCCCACGCCCCCACCAGCATCATCACGTACACCCGGCGCTCCCGCAGCAGGCGCATGCCCACCCACAGCACCAGGGCCATGGTCAGGGCGGTGTCGACGACCGCCGAGGTGAACGACTCGTCCGACGAGTAGCCCGGGTGGCCAGGGCAGAGGCTGAGATGGCCGGAGGGGAGGCGGGAGGGACGGTGGGGCGGGTGGTGGTGCTGGGCGTGCAGCGGCTGCTCCTCGGACCGGGGAGGGGAAGGTCACTGCGAATGCGCCCCACAGTCTGTCAGGGCCCCTTCCGCCCCTGCGCATCAGGTCACAGGGGTCGGGCAGGGCTCATGACCCGTGGACTCCCGCGCGGTACTTGGGCAGCCGGAGCGTGATCTTCATGCCGGCGCCGACCCCGGTCTCGATGACGAGCCCGTACCCGTCCCCGTACACCTGGCGCAGCCTCTCGTCCACGTTGAGCAGGCCGATACCGGTGGAGGTGGTGGTGGCCTCGCCGCGCAGGATCCGCCGCAGCCTTCCGGGGTCCATGCCGCCCCCGTTGTCCTCGATCACGACCTCGGCCTCCGATCCGGCGTCGAGCGCGCTGATGGTGATCCGGAAGGGGCCAGCGGCTTCCCCGGCCCGCGCCCCGGGCCGGGTGGCGGCCCCCTCCAGGCCGTGCTTGACGGCGTTCTCCACCAGTGGCTGGAGACAGAGGAACGGCAGGGCGACCGGCAGCACTTCGGGGGCGACCTGGAGGGTGACGGAGAGCCGTTTGCCGAAGCGGGCACGGACCAGGGCCAAATACTGGTCGATCGAGTGGAGCTCGTCGGCCAGGGTGGTGAACTCGCCGTGCCGCCGGAAGGAGTAGCGGGTGAAGTCGGCGAATTCGAGGAGCAGTTCGCGCGCCTGCTCGGGGTCGGTGCGGACGAACGAGGCGATGGCGGCGAGGGAGTTGAAGATGAAGTGCGGGGATATCTGCGCCCGTAGCGCCTTGATCTCGGCTTCGATGAGCTGCGTACGGGAGCGATCCAGCTCGGCCAGCTCCAGCTGTACGCAGACCCAGCGCGCCACCTCCCCCGCCGCCCGGGCCAGCACCGCCGACTCGCGCGGGGCGTAGGCGACGAGCGCGCCCAGGACCCGGTTCTCGACGGTGAGGGGGACAGCGACCGCCCAGCGCAGGGGGCAGTCGAGGTCGGCGCAGCCGCTGTCGAAGGCCGTGCCGCGCCCTCCCTCCAGCAGTTCCTCGATGTGGCCCATCACGTCCTTGCCGTGATGGTGTCCGGCGCCGTCCCAGACAAGGACACGTTCCCGGTCGGTGAGACAGAGGGCGTCGGTGCCCAGCAGGGAGCGCAGCCGGCGGGCCGAGCGCCGGGCACTCTCCTCGGTGAGGCCGGCGCGCAGCGGGGGCGCCGCGAGGGAGGCGGTGTGCAGGGTCTCGAAGGTCGCGTGCTCGACGGGCGTGCCGACGTCGCTCGGGCGCAGCGGGCCGGCGGCGGTGCGGCGGCCCAGCAGGAAACCCGTACCGAGCAGCAGCGCCACCAGGACGACGAGGACGGCGGCCCCGGCCCCCGTCAACGTTCCCTCCCGGCGGCGCGCGCCGAGGTGAGCGCCTCGGGGAGGTGGAAGCGGGTCATGGCCGCGTTGGTGCCCGGCGGTATCCGCCCCGGCGTCGCGAGCGAGACGAGGATCATCGCGAGGAACCCCACGGGGACGGACCAGACGGCGGGCCATGCGAGCAACGCGTGCGGCCAGCCGGGCGGGGTCACGGCCCCGCTCACGGTGACGGCGACGGCGAGAAGGGCGGAGCCGCCGCCGAGGAGGAGTCCCGCGATCGCGCCCGGCGGGGTGAGGCGGCGCCACCAGATGCCGAGCACGAGCAACGGGCAGAACGAGGACGCGGAGACGGCGAAGGCCATGCCCACCGCGTCGGCCACCGGCACCCGGCTGACCAGCAGCGAACCTGCGAGCGGGACCGCGATGGCGAGGACGGTGGCGAGCCGGAAGTGGCGTACCCCGCGCGAGGGCAGCACGTCCTGCGTGATGACCCCGGCGACCGCCATGGTCAGCCCGGACGCGGTGGAGAGGAACGCGGCGAACGCCCCGCCCGCGATCAGCGCGCCCAGCAGATCGCCGCCGAGCCCGCCGATGACCCGGGCGGGCAGCAGGAGGACGGCGGCGTCCGCGTCTCCCCCGTGCCGCAGCTCGGGGGCGTACAGCCGGCCCAGCGCCCCGTAGATGGGCGGCAGCAGGTAGAAGAGGCCGACCAGGGCGAGGACGGCGACGGTGGTGCGGCGGGCGTCGCGGCCGTTGGGGCTGGTGTAGAAGCGGACGACGACGTGCGGCAGGCCCATGGTGCCGAGGAAGGTCGCCACGATGAGCCCGTACGTCGCGTAGAGCGGGTGGTCGGCGCGGAAGACGGCGAACTGGTCGTCGAAGCTGACCCGGGGCCGGCCGTCGCCCTGCCAGGCGAGGACGAGGAAGAGGGCGGGGACCAGGAGCGCGGTGAGCTTCAGCCAGTACTGGAAGACCTGGACGAAGGTGATGGACCGCATCCCGCCCGCCGCCACCGCGACCATCACCACGGTCGCGACGAGCACGTCGCCGAGCCAGCCGGGCGCCCCGGTGAGGATCTTGAGCGTCAGCCCGGCGCCCTGGAGCTGCGGGACGAGGTAGAGCCACCCCGCACCGACCACGAGGATGCTGACCAGGCGCCGCACATGAAGCGATTCGAGCCGCCCCTCGGCGAAGTCCGGCAGGGTGTAGGCCCCCGAGCGGCGCAGCGGTGCGGCGACGAAGACCAGCAGCACCAGATATCCGGCGGTGTAGCCGACCGGGTACCAGAGCATGTCCGGGCCGTGCAGCAGGACCAGCCCGGCGACACCGAGGAAGGAGGCGGCGGAGAGGTACTCCCCGCTGATGGCGGCGGCGTTGAGCCGGGGGCGCACGGTACGGGAGGCCACGTAGAAGTCGGAGGTCGTACGTGAGATGCGCAGGCCGAAGCCGCCGACGAGGACGGTGGCGAGGACGACGAGGGCGACCGCCACCCAGGAGGCCGTGTGGTCGGGGGTGCTCACGGTGCGGGGCGGCCCTCCACCAGCCGGGCGAAGTCGCGCTCGTTGCGCTCCGCCCTGCGCACGTACCACCAGGCGGCCAGGGTGAGCGGCGGGTAGGTGGCGAAGCCGAGCACCGCCCAGACCAGGGCGGCGCTGTTCAGGGCGGCGAACAGGAGCGGCAGGGTGCCCGCGACGAGGGCGAGCACGGCGAAGACGGTGAGCCCCGCGCGGAGCTGGCCGCGCATGAGCGAGCGGACGTAGGCGCCGCCGAGGGCGGTCTGCTCCTCGATCTCCGACTGGGTGCGGTAGCGGGGCAGCGGACGCACCCGGCGGGGTTCTCCCGTGACGACTTCGCGCCGGGGTGCGGTCTCCGGTGACATGGGCTCGGAGTGTAGGCGGCGGGGGGCGGTGCTGGGAAGGCTTCGCCGATGGACGCCCCAGCTCAGCGCGTCTGACGGGGCCGGGTCAGCGGCGCCTCGCGGGGCCGGTCGGTGGTGCCTGTCAGCACGCCGGTCAGCGACCGCCCTGGCGCATCAGCAGGTCGCGCAGGGCCCGGGTGTGGCGGCGGCTGACGGCTAGCTCGGCCTCCCCGATGCGCACGCTCATGCTCCCCGCGTCCAGCCGCAGCTCGTCGATCCGGCCCAGCGCCACGAGATGGCGGCGGTGGATCCTGACGAAGCCGCGCGAGCGCCAGCGCTCCTCCAGGGTGGTGAGCGGGATGCGGACGAGGTGGCTGCCGGCCGCGGTGTGCAGCCGGGCGTAGTCGCCCTGCGCCTCGGCGTACGCGATCTCGTCGATCGGGATGAAGCGGATGACGCCGCCGAGCTCGACCGGGATCTGGTCGGTGGCGGTGTCGTTGACCGGGGCGGACCGCTCCCCCACCTGCTCGGCGACCCGGCGTACGGCCTCGGCGAGGCGTTCGCGGCGCACCGGTTTGAGGACGTAGTCGACAGCCTTCAGGTCGAAGGCGTGCACGGCGAAGCCCTCGTGGGCGGTGACGAAGACGATGAGCGGGGGCGAGGCGAATCCGGCGAGGAGCTGGGCGACGTCGAGGCCGGTGAGCCCCGCCATGTGGATGTCGAGGAAGACGACGTCGATCGCGGACGGGTCGTCGGGGCCCGCGTCCACCGCGTTGCCGATGCGGCGCAGCGCCTCGGTCGCCCCGGTGGCACCTTCGGCGCTGCGGATGCGGGGGTCGGCGCGCAGGAGGTAGAGGAGCTCCTCCAGGGCGGGTGGTTCGTCGTCGACGGCGAGTACGCGCAGCATGAGCCCGGAGTTTAGGCCGTACGGGCCCCGATGGCTTGAGTGAATCCCGGCTTGTTCCCGTACCGCAGTACATGCAGATGACCGAGCCCCACATCCGGGTGGGAGCCTACGCCCTGGGCGTCCTCGGGAGGGCCGACGCCTTCCGGTTCGAGGAGCATCTGGAGGAGTGTCCGCAGTGCCGTGCCCGGGCGCGAGAGCTGGCCCCGGTGGCGGCCCGGCTGGCGGCGGCCCGGCCGGTGGTGCGGCCGTCCCGGGGCCTCGCGGACCGGCTGGTCGAGGCGGTGGCTGTGGGGCGGCGCAGGGCGGGCAGGCGGCGGCTCGTTCTGGTGGCGGCCGCGGTGGTGCTGGCGGTGGGCGGCCCGTTGGCGGTGGCAGGTTCCCCGGACGGCTCCGGCGGTCCGGCGGGCGGGGCGGTGGTGCAGCGGTGGGTGGGGGCGGACCAGGCGTCGGGGGCGGCCGCGGTGGTGACGGCGGCGGGGCACGAGTGGGGTACGTCGGTGGCGCTGGAGGTCGTCCGGGTACCGGTCGTCGGGGTGTGCGCGCTGATCGCGGTGGGCCGGGACGGCAGCGAGGAGACGGTGAGCAGCTGGTCGGCCGGGGGCACGCGGGACGGCCTGGTGGAGGTGTCCGGCGGGGCGGCGCTGCGGCCGGAGGGCATCGACCACTTCGAGGTGCGGACGGCGGACGGACGGCGGCTGGTGACGGTAGAGCGGTGAGCGGCTCCGGCTCTCGCTCCAGGAACGTCCCGGGTCTCACTTGAGGAACTTCGAGAGCCGTCGGTCCGCCAGCGGCTTGCCGCCGGTCTGGCAGGTGGGGCAGTACTGGAGCGAGGAGTCGCTGAAGGAGACCTCCAGGATGGTGTCGCCGCAGACCGGACAGGCCTCCCCCGTGCGGCCGTGGACGCGCATTCCGCTCTTCTTCTCGGACTTGAGCTTTCTCGCCTCCACCCCGCTGGAGCGTGCCACGGCGTCCTCGAGGGTGGTGCGCAGCGCGGTGTACAGGCGGGTGATGTCGTCCTCGTCGAGGTCGGCGGTCCGTTTGAACGGGGACATCTTCGCGACGTGCAGGATCTCGTCGCTGTAGGCGTTGCCGATGCCCGCGATGAGCGACTGGTCGCGCAGGGCACCCTTGATCTGGCGGCGCGCCCCGCCGACGATTCCGGCGAACGTGTCCCGGTCGAAGGCCTCGGCGAGCGGGTCGGGGCCGAGGCGGGCGATGCCGGGGACGTCCATCGGGTCGCGGACGAGGTGGACCGAGAGGCTCTTCTTGGTTCCCATCTCGGTGAGGTCGAAGCCGTCGCCGTCCACGGTCACCAGGCGCAGGGCGAGCGGGCCCTTGCCGGGACGCGGCGGGGCGGCCGGGAAGGAGTCCTGCCAGCGGAGCCAGCCCGCCCGTGCCAGGTGGGTGCAGAGGTGCAGTCCGCCCGCCGCGATGTCGAGGAACTTGCCGTGGCGGGCCACCGAGGTGACGGTGGTGGCGTCGAGCGCGGTCAGCGGCGGGTCGTACGTCTTCAGGACGTTGATCGCCAGCGGGAGGGCGCGGGCGATCTCCTTGCCGACCAGGTGGTCGCCGAGGAAGACCCGCAGGGCTTCGACTTCGGGCAGCTCGGGCATGGCACCAGCCTGCCGCAGGCCGCGTACGGCTGCCTGTCAGGACACCGGCGCCGGCAACCGCCCGCCGGTCACCAGCTCGCGGAGCTCCTCGAACTCCTCCCCCACCGCATCGGCCAGCCGGTCCAGGTCCGGCAGCGCCTTGCCGTCCGCCACCAGACCCACGTGCACGCGGCCGCCGTACGTCGACAGGGCGACGGCCAGCGACTGGCCCCGGGCCAGCGGTGCCATCGGGTAGAGGGCGCTCAGGGGGCATCCGCCGAGCGAGAGCGCGGAGCGCGGGAGCGGGACGCTGGTGACGAGCAGGTCGAAGAGCATCCGGGCGGCGTTGGCCGCCAGCGGTGCGCCGAACCGGTGGGCCAGCGGGTGCAGTTGGTCGGCGAGCACGGCGACGGCACCGGCGCCCTTGAGCGGTCCGGCGGCCTTGTTGCGGTCCATCGCGGCCCGGACGGCCCTGAGCCGTTCCCGGGGGTCGGCCGCGCCGACGGGCAGGTCGAGGAGGTAGGCGGAGAGCCGGTTCCCGGTCACCGTGCCGCCGGGCCTGCGCCGGGAGACGGGGACCAGGGCGCGCGGGTCGGTGCCGGCGGGCACCTCACCTCGCTCGGCCATCCAGCGGCGCAGGGCCCCGGCGACGACGGCGAGCAGGATGTCGTTGGCGGTGCCGCCCTCGGCCCGCCGGATCCGCTGGAGGGCCGTGGCGTCCAGGTCCGCGGTGGCCAGGCGCCGGGTGCCGCTGGAGGGTGCGGTGAAGGCGGTGGAGCGCAGGTCGAGGCGGCCCGCGCGGACGAGGGAGGCGCCCACGCCCAGCGCCCGGCCGACCTCGCCGATCCGGCCGAGCGCCATGCCGGCCACCTCGCGGGGGTCGGGGAGCCAGGAGCGGGGCGGGACGGCGGGGCGGCCGCGGGCGGCGGACCGGGCCGTGGTGACGGCGGCGATCTCGTCGAAGATCCCGGCGCCGATGGCGACCGCCCGCATCCCGTCGGCCAGGGCGTGGTGCAGCTTGACCAGCACGGCGAACGGCCCGTCGTCGGCGCCGCCGATGAGATACATCTGCCACGGCGGCAGCCCGCGGCCCAGCGGCTGTTCCATCAGCTCTCCGGCCAGCCGGGTGGCTCCCGCCATGAAATCGCCCTCGTCCACGGCGACGCGACGCACGTGCCGGTGCACGTCGAAGTCCTTGTCGACCGTCCAGGCCGCACCGCCGACCGGCAGCAGGACGTCCCGTACGCACATCCGCAGCCGGGGGATCGCGGCGGCCCGGGAGCGGAGGAGGTCCAGGACGTGGGGCGGGGCGACACCGGCCACCGGGGCGAAGACGGCGAGCGCGCCCAGGTGCATGGGGTGGGCGTCGGATTCGAGGTGCCAGAAGGCCAGATCGAGCGGGGCCAGGAGTTCGGTACCCAACAGGTGCCTCATGTCGTCGGGGGGCGGAACGGCCGTACCCCCGCAGTCAATCGTTTGCGGTCGGTTACGGTCAAGCATGGACATGTTACTTACTGTTATAACAGCGTCCGGCGCCGGGCTTTCCCGCTCATTACGACCGCTCGGGGATCAGGAACTCGCACCACACGCACTTGCCGCTGCCCCGGGACTCCACGCCCCAGACGTCGGCCAGCCGGTCGACGAGCATCAGACCGCGCCCGGAGACCCCCTCCGACCCCGCATCCCGGCGGCGGGGCAGGGCGCTGGAGCGGTCCTCCACGTCGACCCGCAGCCGGCGCTCGGATCCGGCCATCACCCGGATCGTCACGACGGCCCCGCCGTCGGTGTGCATCAGCGCGTTGGTGGTCAGCTCGTCGGCGGCCAGTTCGATCTCGTCGGCCCGCTCCTTCGCCCCCCAGGCGCGTACCGCGGCCCGGATCATGTGCCGGGCCGAGCTGAGCGCCTCGGGGTCGTTCTGGGCGACATGCTGCCGGAGCCTGCCGCCGGGCTGGGGGGCCTGGGCGGCCCGGCGGCGGAGCAGCAGGAGCGCCACGTCGTCCTGACCGCCGCGCACGTCGACGGCGTCGCACAGTTCGTCGGCGAGCTTCTGGAGGTTCTGGGGGCCGTTGGAGACCAGCGTGGTCAGCAGCTGCATGCCCTCGTCGAGGTCGGATCCCGGCAGCTCCACCAGCCCGTCGGTGAACAGGATCATCGTCTGGCCCGGGTCCAGCTCCGCGGTGCCGACCGGGTACTCCAGCCGCCCGAACTCCGCGGAGAGGCCCAGCGGCAGCCCGCCCTCGGCCGGCATCCGGCGGCAGCTCCCGTCCACGTCGCGCACCAGCGGGTCGACGTGGCCGGCACGGACCACCTGGACGACCCCGGTGGTCAGGTCGACCTCGGCGTAGGTGCAGGTGGCGAAGCGGTCGGTGTCCAGCTCGTGGAGGAAGACGGAGGCGCGCGCCATGACGGTGGCGGGGCTGTGACCCTCGGCGGCGTAGGCCCGCAACACGATCCGCAGCTGCCCCATGACGGCGGCGGCGTGGGTGTCGTGCCCCTGGACGTCTCCGATGACGGCGCCGACCCGTCCGCCGGGCAGCGGAATCAGGTCGTACCAGTCGCCGCCGATGTCCCGGCCGAGCCGGGCCGAGCGGTAGCGGACGGCGACCTGCGCCCCGGGGACGGCGGGAATCCGGCGCGGCAGCATCGCCTGCTGGAGTCCTTCGGCGAGGTCGTGCTCCTGCTCGTAGAGCATCGCCCGCTGGAGGCTCTGGGCGATCGAGGTGCCGAGCGCCATGAGGAGGTTGCGCTCGTCAGGGGTGAAGCCCGCCTTGTCGCGGTAGAGCAGGCCGAGGGCGCCGATCGGGCGGGCCTGCGCGATCAGCGGCATGTAGGCGGCCGCGGTGACGCCCAGGTGGCTGATGTTGGGCCAGAGGACCGGATAGGAGGTGGCGAAGTCCTCGGCGGACTCGATGAAGCGCGGGGCGAGGGTGCGGACGACCTCACTCATCGGGTACTGCTCGTCCACCCGGGTGAACCGGGTGCCGGGAACGTAGGCGCCTTCGGGGCCGTCGGCCACCAGGTGGATGCGGCCGGACTCCAGCAGGCCCATGACGAGACTGGTGGCGCCCAGGTGGGCGAGGCCCTGGGAGTTCTTGAGGACCGCGATGACGTCCTTGACCGTACGGGCGTGGGCCAGGGCCGCCGTGGTGCCCTCGACCAGGCTGGTGCGCCGGCGCCGCTCCAGGTCCAGGTCCTGCCGGGCGGAGGAGTCGGCCAGCTCCTGGGTTGCGTCGCGGACGATCCCGATGATGCGGCGGGGCCGGCCGGTCCCGTCCCGGTGGACGAAGCCCTGGGTGTGGGTCCAGCGCAGGCTGCCGTCGCGGCGCTGGATGCGGAAGTAGGCGCCGTAGTTGGCACGACCGCTCTTGAGCGCCTCCGAGACCATCCCGTCCAGGCGCTGCGCCTCGTCGGTCGGTACGCGATGGGCCAGGGAGGCCGGGCGGTCGTCGTACTCCTCGGGGGTCAGGTCGAACACGTCGAGGGCGGCCTGGTCCATGTGCATGAGGCCGGTGCCCAGATCCCAGTCGAAGCTGCCCATACGGTTCAGGGCGAGGCTGAGGTCCGGGTGGGCGGGCCAGTCGTCCGGAGGTGACAGGGCACCCGCTACCCGATCATCCATGTGGGCCACTCTGCCACCATTTGTCTGATTCTTCGAGTGATCCGTTACGCCGACCGGAGCGGTCGGCGCAACGGGCTGGGGAGGCCTGGGCTCGGCCGGTCAGCCGGCGAACGGCTCGGGGACGCCGGAGTCGGCCGACTCGCCGAACTCGTCGAGTTCATCGAGTTCGTCGGACTCGTCGGGGAAGACCTGGGTCGGCTCCGGCACCACGCCGGGCTCGCCCTCCTCCATCTCCCAGGGCTCGTCGGTCGGCATGCCGTCGAAGTCGTCCGGGGGCTCGGTGCCGGGGTCGGGCTCCATGGGCGGCGGGCAGCCGGGGGGCAGCTCAGCGGGGTCGCCCGGCGGTTCCGGGCACTTAGTCCCCTCCGGTTCGACGGGGGACGGGGCCGACGGGGCGGTCTCGGTCGGCGCGGGATCGGAGGGGCGGGCCGGGGACGGGAAGAGCAGGTCCTGGCTCGGCTCGAAGGGCGGCGGGTCGTCCGGTCTCCGGTCGCGTCCCCCGCCGTCGCCGACGGTCCGCTCGATCCAGGTGTTGTCGGCGGTGTTCACGATGACCAGGCTGCCGACCGGCTGCACGCCGGGGTCGACCGCCAGGACCCGCGCGGGGTCGAATCCGGCCCAGCGCTCACCCCGGTGGGCGACCTGCCCCTTCGCGATCACCGGCCTCTCGAGCGGATTACCGCAGGCACAGCGGACCCTCGGCAGCCCCCTGCCGTCGACCAGGACGGCGGTGCCCGCCTGGAGCACGGCCTGGAAGGCGGTGGTGGAGCCGGCGCTGTAGCCGTGGTTGGTGACCTGGGTGTCGGCGAGCACGATCACCGGAGTGAGCGAGCGCAGATAGCCCGGGATCTGGACCGCCTCGATGCCCGCCTTCTCCGCGAAGGCCCGCGCCTTGTCCTGGTCGGCGGTGAGCAGGCGGGCCTGCCGCTCGACGTCGCAGGACGCCTCGGAGCGGACGCCTCCGTAGAGCCCGGGGACGGCACCCGAGACGCGATGGACCGTCCGGGTGGCGGACCCGTCACCCCCCTGCGGCGAACGGGTGGCCGACGGCGGGGGCGCCTGCCGGGCCGTCGACTTCGTGAAGGGCCCGGGGCCCGGCTCGGCGAGCGGCTGGAGGAGGACGTCCTCGGCCTCCGCGGTGCCCGTGGTGCCCTTCGCCGTGCGGTCGGCGGCACTGTCGCAGCCGGCGACGGCGAGCAGGGCTCCCGCGGCCAGCGCGGCGAGCGCGGCACACCGGAAACGTCTGGGTGAGCGCACAGAGCTCTCCTGCCTGTCCATGGCGAACGGATGGATCCGTCACCATCTGTGCCGCACCGGACGGCAGCCCGCAAGCGGACACCGGGCCGGGAACAGCCGCCTTGAACGCGTTCAAGAAAGCGTCTACTCTCGACTCAGGAATTGAACACGTTCAAAGACGGGGGTGGGGTCGTGACCGTACTGGTCAACGCGATCGTGATGCTGGGCATGCTCCTGGTCGTCCCGGCAGGGCTGCGGCTCACCGGGCTGCGGGAGCTGGACGGGATCCGCAGGCTCTGGCTCCTCTTCGCGGCGCCCGGCGCGGTGGCCCTATGGCTGCCGCGTGGCCCTGCCGCCACCGCGTTGGCCTCCTGCTACGCAGTGGGCACCGTCCTTCTCGCCCTGCACGGGGCGCGCCGGGCGGTTCGCCGCAGGGACCTCTCCCCCGCCGGGGTCGCCCTCCTGACCGCCCTCGTCACGCCGGCCGTCGCCGCGCTCGCCCTGGTCGCGGAGCGGTGGGGGCACGAGCTGTTCGGCTTCGAGCTGGGCATCCTGGCCCTGACCGTGCCGCACTTCCACTTCGCCGGTTTCGCCGCGGCCCTGGTCGCCGGGCTCGTCTGCCGGGTCACCGAGAGCCCCGCGGGCCGGTTCGCCGCACTCAGCGTGCCGCTGGGCACGCTGCTCGTCCTCGTCGGCTACTTCATCGGCGACTGGGCCGAACTGGCCGGGGCCGTCGTCCTGACGGCGGGCATGTGGACCGTCGGCCTGCTCACCTGGCGTCTGGGGCATGAGGAGGGCCGGGACGGGACGACCCGGCTGCTGCTCCTCACCTCCGCCGCCGTCCTGGTGGCCACCATGCTGCTCGCCCTGAGCTGGGCGGTCGGCGAGGCGACCGGACTGCCCCACCCGACTCTGACCTGGATGGCCGCCACCCATGGCCTGGGCAACGCGCTGGGCTTCGCCCTCTGCTCGCTCCTCGCCTGGCAGCGCATCCGTACCACTCCCCCGTCCCACTCGTTCCACCCGGAAAGCAGGACAGCATGAGCACGCTCACCTACCCCGAAGTCGGCGCCACCCGGCTCGGCCCGCTCCCCCAGGGCTACAACCACCTGCACCACCGCACCCGGGTCGGCCGGGGCGCGGACGACTTCGCCGTGGCGGGAGCGGCGGTGACCGAGTGGCGGATGCACCGGGCCACGGGCGCCAGGGTCGAGCCCTCGGCCCGGCGGGCGGAGCCCGGTGGCACCGTCAGAGTGGCGCTCGGGGTGGGACCGATACGCCTGGTCGCCCCCTGCGAGGTGATCTGGACGGCGTACGGGGAGGAGGGCCGTACCGGGTTCGGCTACGGCACCCTGGACGGGCACCCGGAGAACGGCGAGGAGTGCTTCGTGGTCGACCTGGCGGACGACGGCACGGTCTGGTTCACGGTCATGGCGTTCTCCCGCCCCGCTGCCTGGTACGCCCGGCTCGCGGGACCGCTCGTGCCCCCCGTACAGCTCTGGTACGCGCGCCGGCTGGGCCGGACACTGCGCCGTCTCGTCGCCGAGGGCTGACAGCGGGGGCCGCGGACCGGGCCCTGGCCGATACTGGCAGGGATGGAGTGGTTCTCCGCCGACGGTTACTGGCTGAGCAGGATGGTCTTCCAGCGGACGCTGGCCGTGATCTACCTGGTCGCCTTCCTCACCGCTGCCCTCCAGTTCCGCGCCCTGATCGGCGAGCGCGGCATCCTGCCCGTACCGGAGCTGCTCCGGCGCACCCCGTGGAAGGCGGCGCCGGGGCTGTTCCGGCTGCACTACTCCGACCGCTTCTACGCCGCCGTCGCCTGGGGCGGCTGCGCGGTCTCGGTGGCCCTGATCGCCGGTCTTGACGGTCGCCTTCCGCTCTGGGGCGGGATGCTGCTGTGGGCGCTGCCCTGGGTGCTGTACCTGTCGATCGTCCAGGTCGGGCAGGTCTGGTACGGGTTCGGCTGGGAGTCGCTGCTCCTGGAGACGGGCTTCCTCGCGATCTTTCTCGGGACGGGGGACACCGCGCCGCCGGTGCTGGTGCTCTGGCTGCTGCGGTGGCTGCTGTTCCGGCTGGAGTTCGGCGCCGGGCTCATCAAGATGCGCGGCGACGCGTGCTGGCGGCGGCTGACCTGTCTGGACTTCCACCACGAGACCCAGCCGATGCCGGGGCCGCTCAGCTGGTTCTTCCACCATCTGCCCCGGCCCGTCCACCGGGTCGAGGTGGCCGCCAACCATGTGACACAGCTGCTGGTCCCCGTCCTGCTGTTCACCCCGCAGCCGGTGGCGAGCGCGGCCGCCGCCCTGATGGTGCTCACCCAGCTCTGGCTGGTCCTGTCGGGCAACTTCGCCTGGCTGAACTGGCTGACCATCGCGCTGGCGCTCTCCGTGATCGACTGGACCCCGTTCGCCGGACAGCCGCCCGCCCTGGCCGCGCCACCGCTCTGGTACGAGGTGGTCGTCGTCGCGGTGACGGCGCTGATCCTGGTCCTCAGCTACCGTCCCGCGCGCAATCTGCTCTCACGCCGGCAGGTGATGAACCGCTCCTTCGACCCCCTGCACCTCGTCAACACCTACGGGGCGTTCGGCTCCGTCAGCAGAATGCGGCTGGAAGTCGTGGTGGAGGGCACGGCCGATCCGGTCGCGGACGAGGGCGCCGAGTGGCGGGAGTACGGATTCCGCGGCAAACCGGGCGATGTGCGGCGGCTGCCGCGCCTCTTCGCCCCGTACCACCTGCGGCTCGACTGGATGATCTGGTTCGCGGCGCTCTCCCCCGCCTATGCGCGCTCCTGGTTCGGCCCGTTCACCGAACGGCTGCTGAGCGGCGACCGGGACACACTCCGGCTGCTGGCGCACAACCCGTTCCCTGACGCCCCTCCGGCGCACGTGCGCGCCCGGGTGTTCCACTACCGGTTCACCGACCCGCGGGAGCTGCGGGCCACCGGCAACTGGTGGCAGCGCACCTACGTCCGGGAATTCATGCGGCCCGCGTCCCGGCCTCTCCCGCCGGAGCAGGAGGACCGGGACACGGGCCGTGGGACGCGCTGAAGCGGCCCGCCGAACAGGCCTGCCGGGCGGTCAGTCGATGCCGGGCAGGATGTGCGGCTCGGCGAGGTCGTCCTCGTAACCGGCCAGCCGGATCGGTGCGGACCGGGCCCACACCTCGATGTTCCGGAGCTTCTCGGGCCGTGCGGTCCGCTCCCCGTACCGTTCGGCGGGTCGCTTTTCGCGCATCGTCAGTTCTGGTGTCGTCACCGCGCACTCCTCTGTGTCGCGTCACCCGGGGCGTCGCCGACGCTCCGGCTGCGACGCCGGAGATCGGCCGCCCCGGAGTGGGGCAGGGGGCTGAGCTATGCCGGTCGCGGTGGCGCCGTGTCGGGGCGGGACGGCGGTCGGGTTGCAGACCTGTCCCGGGACGGTCGGGGAACCTTCGTGGGCTCCTCGATGGCGTCCGTTCGCCTCAGAGTAACCAAATGAGCAGCTCCGCGCTCGATAGAACGTGTGCAGTGGGTCACTTTCGGCCACTTCGGACAGCGAAAACCCGGCCCAGGTTCCCTCCTGGGCCGGGTCTGCGGCCGCCGCACGGAAGATGCGGTTCCGGTTGAGCCGGTCGGGTCACACCGCCAGGGGGCGGGGTTTACCAGTTCGCGGGGGCGTAGTCCTTGAGGAAGCAACCGTAGAGCGCCTCGCCGCCCTCACCGCGCACGATCGGGTCGTAGACCCTGGCCGCGCCGTCGACGAGGTCCAGAGGGGCATGGAAGCCCTCCTCGGCCAGTCGCATCTTGTCCGGGTGCGGCCGCTCGTCCGTGATCCAGCCGGTGTCCACGGCCGTCATCAGGATGCCGTCCTTCTCGAACATCTCCTGGGCGCTGGTACGCGTGAGCATGTTGAGCGCGGCCTTGGCCATGTTGGTGTGCGGGTGGCCCGCGCCCTTGTAGCCCCGGCTGAAGACGCCCTCCATCGCGGATACGTTGACGACGTACGCGTGCTTGGCGGCGGCCCTCGCCATGGCCGGGCGGAGCCGGCTGATCAGGATGAACGGCGCGGTGGAGTTGCAGAGCTGGACCTCCAGCAACTCGATCGGCTCGACGTCCTCGACCGTCTGGACCCAGCTGTTGGTGTCATGGAGGTCGGGGACGAGCCCGCCCGCGTCGATCGCGGTGCCCGCGGCGATCCGGGCCGGCGAGGCCGAGCCGGTGACCAGGGCCAGGCCGGTGACCTCCTGGGCGCTGAGGCTCTCCTTGCGGGCGGCGGGCAGGGCGGCCACCCGGTCGACCGTGCCGCTGCCGAAGGTGCCGATGACCTCGGCGGCGGGCAGCGCGCCCGCGGGCAGCGGAGCGGACTCGGCGTTGACCAGCTCGCTGTACGCCCCCGGGGAGCGGCGTACCGTCTGGGCCGCGTTGTTGATGAGGATGTCGAGCGGGCCCCCGGCGGCGACGGAGTCGGCCAGCGCGACGACCTGGGCCGGGTCGCGGAGGTCGATGCCGACGATCTTCAGCCGGTGGATCCACTCGTCGCTGTCCTCCATCGCCTTGAAGCGCCGGATCGCGTCGTTGGGGAAGCGGGTGGTGATGGTGGTGTGCGCCCCGTCGCGCAGCAGCCGCAGCGCGATGTACATGCCGATCTTCGCCCGGCCGCCGGTCAGCAGCGCCCGGCGCCCGGTGAGGTCGGTACGGGCGTCGCGCCGGGAGCGGTTCTCCTTGGCGCAGGCCTGGCAGAGCTGGTGGTAGAACGCGTCCACCTCGACGTACCGGGTCTTGCAGATGTAGCAGGAGCGCGGGCGCTGGAGTATGCCCGCGATCTCGGCCTGTGCGGAGGAGGAGGGCAGGACGCCCTGCGTCTCGTCGTCGATGCGCTCGGCCGAACCGGTCGCGGTCGCCTCGGTGACGGCCCGGTCGTGGGCGGTCTTCGCGGCCCTGCGCTCCTGGCGACGCCGCTGCTTCACGGTGCGGTAGATCCCGGCGGTGGCCCGGCGGACGGCGATGGCGTCCGGGTGGTCGACCTCGATACGGTCGAGCTCGTCGAGCACGCTCAGGCAGACGGCCAGCCGCTCCGGGTCGATGCCGGGACCGAACTCGTCGATTCCGGGAGCGAGCTCCGGGCTGTCCTCTGTCACCGTCATTGCCGTTCCTCTGTCATCCTCATCCCGCGGGTCAGGGATCACCGCAGGCCGAAACACCCCGCTCAAGTTTGCCATGCGCGCGAGGCTGCTCCGTTCGGTCGGTCCGCCGGCGGTTCCCGCTGCTCCCTGCGGACCGGAATCGGAACTGGTCCGAAGAGGGACGCATGACTTCCGGATGACCGGGAAGGCGACCGTCCGACACATTGGACAGCAGGGAGGGTGACACCATGACGGCGATGTCAGTGCGAGCCACCGGAGCGACGGCGCCTCTGAGCGACGACCTGGTCGGCACACGGACCGACGTCGGCGCCGAGGAGCTCCCCTGGGTCGAGGACGCCGGAAAGGTCGCCCCCAAGGACGCGCGAGCCCTCTCGAAGGTCTTCTTCGACCGCCTCCAGGTTCTGGAGGAGGGCACGCACGAGTACCAGTACGCCCGCAACACCCTGATCGAGATGAACCTCTCACTGGTCCGTTTCGCGGCGTCCCGGTTCCGCAACCGTGGCGGCGACGACACCGAGGACATCATCCAGGTCGGCACGATCGGGCTGATCAAGGCGATCGACCGCTTCGACCTCTCCCGCGAGGTCGAGTTCGCCACCTTCGCCGTCCCGTACATCGTGGGCGAGATCAAGCGCTTCTTCCGGGACACCACCTGGTCCGTGCACGTACCGCGCCGCCTCCAGGAGCTGCGGGTCGATCTCGCCAAGGCGAAGGAGCAGCTCTCCGCGGAGCTGGACCGCGACCCCACGGTCAAGGAGCTCGCCGACCACCTGGACCTGCCCGAGGAGGAGATCATCGAGGGGCTCGTGGCTGCCAACGGCTACTCCGCGGGTTCGCTCGACACCCCTTCGGCGGACAGCGACTCCGGGCAGGAGCAGCGTGCGTACGCCGATGTGCTCGGCGAGAGCGACCCGGCCATGGAGACCGTCGAGAACCTGCACACCCTGGCACCGCTGCTGGAGCAGCTCGACGACCGGGAGCGCCGGATCGTGCAGATGCGGTTCGGGGCGGAGATGACGCAGGCGCAGATCGGTGCGGAGCTGGGTGTCTCCCAGATGCACGTCTCGCGGCTGCTGACCCGGATCGTGAAGCAACTGCGCAAGGGCATGAGCGTCGAGGCGTGAGCCCGCTCACTTCCTGACCGACCGGGGTCTCCCCCGGCACCCGCCGTCCGGCCGGTCGGGCACCCTTCCGGGTGCCCGACCGCTCCCTGTCCGGGCGACGACCTGCGGCACTCGCCGGGGCCGCCGATCACATATGCTTCCCGACGATCGGCCGGACGGTCTGATGCCGGTCGTACGAGGGGGTGGAGGAGTTGGCCGAGTCACCCGTGGGCATGTCTCTGAAACCTGTGGGCACCGTCGGCATCCCCGCCCAGCAGGAGGCCACCGGCGGCTCCTCCCCGAGCGCCCTCCTGTGGAACATCGACGCCACCATCCTCCTGGTGGAGGACGACGCGGGCGACGCGCTGCTGGTCGAGGAGATGCTCACCGACAGCGAGCTGGACTCCGCCCTCACCTGGCGCAAGACGCTCGCCGAGGCCCGCGCTTTCCTGCGCACCTGTGCCACCCCTGTGTGCGTGCTTCTGGACCTGCACCTCCCGGACGTCCACGGCCTGGACGCCGTGCGTCAGATCCTGGAGTGCGACAGCGATGCCGCGATCGTGGTCCTCACCGGACTCGACGAGTCGGGCACGGGGCTGCGCGCGGTCGCCGGGGGCGCCCAGGACTACCTGGTCAAGGGGCGGCTGGACCCCGAGGTGCTGTCGCGGGCGATCCGCTACGCCCTCCAGCGCAAGGAGGTGGAACGGGCCGCGGCGGCGCTGCGGTCCAATCAGCTGATCGCCCAGGAGAACGCCCGGCTGGAGCGCGGGCTGCTGCCCGTCCCGCTGCTGCGCGACGACCGGTTCCAGGCGCGCGCCCGGTACGAGCCGGGGCGCGTCCACGGCTTGCTGAGCGGTGACTTCTACGACGTCGTGCAGACGGCCGACGGCGCGGTCCACGCGGTGATCGGTGATGTGTCGGGGCATGGTGCGGCGGAGGCCGCGCTGGGGGTCTGCCTCCGGGTGGCGTGGCGGACCGCCGTGCTGTGCGGGACCTCCCACCTGGAGCAGATCGAGTTGCTGGAGGAGATCCTGGTCGCCGAGCGCTCGGACTCGCACGTCTTCGCCACGATGACCTCCCTGGCCTTCGCTCCCGACGGGCGGAGTGTGCAGATCGTGCGGGCGGGCCACCCCGGTCTGCTGCTGCGCCGGGGCGAGGATGTCCGCTGGGTGGAGCCGGAGGGCGGCATGGCACTCGGGCTGCTCCCCGGGATGGGCCGGTGGCCGAGGGTCGACCTGCCGCTGGTCCCGGGGGACGGTCTCGTACTCTTCACCGACGGACTCTTCGAGGGGCGCAACGGACCGGACAGCCGCCTCGGTGAGGAAGGGCTGCTGGAGATGGCCCGGGCGCACGGGCATCTGCCAAGCCGCAGTTTCGTCGACGCACTGGTGGCCGGAGCCGCCGAGGGAGCCGCCCCCTATGGCGGCCTTGCGGACGATGTGGCCGTCCTGCATCTGGGCTGGGGATCGGAACGTTCATGAGTACGGAACAGCTCGCGCGTACGGGCACCAGTACGGACCCGGCACCCGCCGGCGCGGCCGCACGGCTCTCGGTGCAGAACTGGGTGCACCTGATCCTCGGCGGCTTCATCGTGGTCGTCTGCGGCTGCCTGGTGGTCGGCGGGCTGGTGCTGGCCCGGATGTCCGACAGGTCCACCGAGCTGGTGGACCGAATACAGCCCGCCAGGTCGGTCTCCTTCCAGCTGCAGAACGCCCTGCTGGACCAGGAGACCGGGGTCCGAGGCTTCGCCCTGACGGGCGACGACTCGTTCCTCGAACCGTACGAGGCGGGCAAGGCCGCCGAGCGGGAGCGGCTGGCCCGGGCCCGGCAGCTGGTCGGCGGGCAGCAGCAGTTCGTCGAGGATCTCGCCGCCATCGAGACCGCCGCACGTCAGTGGCGCGAGAACAAGGCCGAGCCGCTGCTCAAGCTGGTCCGCGAGCAGGGGCCGAGCGACACCGGCGCCGCGGCTCAGCTGCAGAGCAGCAAGACCGACTTCGACGCACTCCGGCGGGCCTACGGCGCCCAGCAGAATCACCTGGACGAGGCGCGCGACACCGTACGGGCGGAGCTGAGCGACGCCCGCTCCACCCGCGACCAGGTGCTCTTCGCGCTGGTGGCCGTCCTCGTTCTGACCGTCATGGCGCTCAGCGTGCTGCTCCACCGGATGGTGGGCGTTCCACTGAACCGGCTGCGCGCCGCCTCGGAGCGCGTACGGTCGGGAGCCTTCGGCCAGCGGATCGAGATCAAAGGACCCTCCGACGTCCAGGCCGTGGCGAGCGCGGTCGAGGACATGCGCCGGCGGCTGGTCGACGAGCTGGACGGGGCGCAGAGCCGCGAGAGGCTGCTCGCGGAGCAGACGGAGGAGCTGCGCCGCTCCAACTCCGAGCTGGAGCAGTTCGCCTACGTCGCCTCGCACGACCTCCAGGAGCCGCTGCGCAAGGTCGCCTCCTTCTGCCAGCTCCTGGAGAAGCGGTACGGCAAGGAGCTGGACGACCGGGGCAAGCAGTACATCGCCTTCGCGGTGGACGGGGCCAAGCGGATGCAGGTACTCATCAACGATCTGCTGACCTTCTCGCGGGTGGGCCGGGTCCACGACAGCTGGAAACCGGTCGATCTGGGCCAGGCCCTGGACCGCGCGCTCGGCAACCTGACCGTGGCGACCGAGGAGTCCGGGACGGTGGTCGAGCGGCCGGAGAAGCTGCCCGAACTGCTCGGCGACCCCACGGCACTCACGATGGTCTGGCAGAACCTTGTAGGCAACGCGGTCAAGTTCCGCCGCGAGGACGTGGAGTGCCGGGTCACCGTCGACTGCATACGCGAGGACGAGGACTGGCACCTGACCGTCTCGGACAACGGAATCGGGATCGCGCCCGAGTTCGCGGACAAGGTGTTCGTGATCTTCCAGCGGCTCCACGCACGTGACGAGTACGAGGGAACCGGCATCGGCCTGGCGCTCTGCCGGAAGATCATCGAGTTCCACGGTGGCCGGATCTGGCTCGACGCCGAGCCCGGCGAAGGCACCCGCATACACTTCACCCTGCCTGCTGCCGCGCCCGAGGCGCCCCAGCACACCACGGCGGAGCTCCTCGCTCCGGCCCTGCCCACAAGTCAGCCGGGAGACCCTTCGTGAACAGCCCCGCACAACCCATCGAGGTCCTCCTGGTCGAGGACGATCCCGGCGACGAGCTCATGACCCGTGAGGCGTTCGAGGACAACAAGATCCGCAACACCCTGCACGTCGTGCGCGACGGCCAGGAGGCGCTGGACTTCCTGTACCGGCGCGGCGAGTACACCGACGCCCCCCGCCCCGACCTGGTGCTCCTCGACCTGAACCTGCCCAGGTACGACGGGCGGCAGGTCCTGGAGCAGATCAAGGGCGACCCCGAGCTGTCGCTGATCCCCGTGGTCGTCCTCACCACCTCCTCGGCCGAGGAGGACATCCTGCGCAGCTACAAGCTGCACGCCAACGCCTACGTGACCAAGCCGGTGGACCTGGATCAGTTCATCGCGGCGGTACGCCAGATCGACGAATTCTTCGTGACCGTGGTGCGGCTTCCCGGTCGTGCGTAGGATCGGTCCGGACCGCCTGGAGTGGGATTCCTCGACGCGGGTAGACGAATGGCGGAATAGGGTCTCCGAACTCACTGCGGCGCCTGGCTGGAGCACATGAACACAGAGGTCACCTCACCACCGGAAGACCCCGGCCGGGGTCTGCGGTCCACGGAGGTACTGCTGAGCGCCGAGGTCTTCGACGGCGAACCGGGCTGCATCGCGCTCGCGCGTGCCCTGGCGGACCGTTTCCTCACCCGGCTCGCCGTGGAGTGCCTGGCGCCGATCGGCGAGCACACCCGCAGCGATCTGATGCTGGCCGTGAGCGAGCTGGTCACCAACGCCGACCGCTACAGCCACGGCCCGTACCTCCTGGAGCTGGAGGGGAACGCGGAGCTCATGAGCGTCACGGTGTACGACAGCAGTACGGCGATGCCCGTGCTGTACGGCCCCGACCCGTCCCGGCTGGGCGGGCACGGCATGGAGATCGTCGTGGCCCTGTGCGACCGGCTCACCGCCGAGCGGGTGCCGGTCGGCAAGCGGATCCGCGCGGAGTTCCAGCTCTCGACCTGACCCGGACGCGGCGACGCCCCCGGGGACGCGGCGCGCGTCCCCGGGGGCGTCGTGCTGCGGTCTCAGCTGCCGCCGCCCCGGTATCCGGTCTCAGCTGTCGTCGTCCTGGCGGCCGAACCAGTCCACGCAGACCACCAGTGCGTCGTCGAGCGTCTCGGTGACGCGGTACTCGGCCAGCTCGCCGAGGATCGCACGCGGGACGGTGGCCGCCGGCAGCAGCCGCGTCGCCTGGATGGCCCGGGCCAGCGCCCGTTCGCCGTACGTCTCCCCCGCGGGGGACACCGCCTCGTAGACGCCGTCGCTGAGCAGCAGCAGCCGGTCGCCGGGCTCCACGTGGAACTCCTGGACCGTGTAGTGCGACTCCTCGAACATGCCGAGCGGAAGCTGGGCCTCCAGCTCCACACGCCGGACCGTGCGGCCTCGCTGGATCCACAGCTGCGGCGATCCCGCGTCCACGACGCCGACCCGGCCGGTCGCCAGCTCGAAGCGGAGCAGCAGCGTGGAGACGTGCGAGGCCCCGCGGTGCTGGTCGTACAGCGCCTGGTCGGCGAGGGCCGCCTGGTCCGCGATGCCGATGCCGGCCCGGCGGGCGTTGCGCAGGGCGTTCACCGCGAGGTTGGTGAGCAGCGAGGCCTGTATGCCCTCGCCCATGCCGTTGGTCACGGCGAGGGTCAGCTCGTCGGCGTCCGCCGCCCAGTCGAAGTTGTCGCCGTGGATGGAGTACGCCGGCTCCAGCTGGGCGCCGATGGCGAACTCGGCGGCGGTGCAGGCTCGGGCCGGCAGCAGCTGCCACTGCATCTCGGCGGCGAGCGTGAGACGGGTGGTGCGCCGGGCGCGCTGGTAGATGTCGGTGTCCCGTTCGGCGACCAGGATCTCGTGGCCCAGCAGATCGGCCACGTGGGTCAGCTCGCCCACCATGTCCGGGGCGGACCGCGCGGCCGGCAGCCGGACGGTGAGGATGCCGAGGCGTTCGCCGCGTACGGTCACCGGGAGGTAGTGGTCGACCGCGTCGCCGTGCCGGACCTGCTGTTCGCGGGGCTCCTGGCTGCCGAAGGCCCGGCCCTCCGCACTGTTGTGCAGAGAGAGCGGTTCCTCCTCGCCGTCGGGCGGGTCGAGGCACTTGAGGACCCTCAGACCGTAGTCGGCCAGATGCAGCTCCACCGCCAACGCACCGTAGGCGTCGGCCAGCATGGTGCGCAGCGTCGCCAGCAGCGCGTGCGGAGCGGCGGCCCTGACGGCCGTCTCGATGTCCGGTCTTCTGTTCACGGTCTCTCGTACATTCTTCGTCCTGCGACGTGGTAGGGGCTGGGTCCGGGCTGACAAGCGGGGCCGACGGATGACAGAGTGGATGAATGCCCCACTCCACCCGCCGCCCGCGCACCCGCGCCGAGGTGTCCGCCGACGCCTCTGCGGCCTCGGAGCTGCTGGAGGTGCTCTGGGGCCGTGGCCAGGAGGCGGCCGCTTCGGGGACGGTATCGCCCTCCCAGCTCCGGGCCCTGCTCGTGATCGAGAGGCAGGAAGGCACCAATCTGCGCTCGTTGGGCGAGGCGTTGGGCTCGCGCGCGCCGTCGGTCAGCCGGCTGTGCGACCGCATGGAGGCGATGGGGCTCGTGCAGCGGGCACCGAGCCCGACGAGTCGGCGCGAGGTGGTGCTGCGACTCAGTCTGCGCGGCCGGACTCTCCTCGAAGAGTACCGGGCCCTGCGCGCCCGCGAGGTGGGCGCCGTGCTGGAACGGATGGAACCGGCCGCCGTGGCCGCGCTCGCGGAGGGCCTGGCGGCCTTCCACGTGGCGGCTTCGGAGCGGCTCTCGCCGGAAACGGGTGCGGCGAGCCCCCTGCTCCGCGATGATGTCGCCGACAGCGCCTAGCCTCATCCAGCCCCTGCTTCCGCTTCTCCCGGTGCGTCACCGCCGACGGCTGGTCCTTCAACCGTTGCGGACCAGATTGTTACCCAATGGAGAATGTTGTCAAATGGCAACTGTTCCTTCTATCGTTACCCTCGTACCCCGCCGTGAGCAGGGACGGAACATGCCGACCCGTCCGGCACACCGGCTTCCTTCGTCCGCCCGAACCGCCCGAGGTGCCTTCCGTGCAACCACCGCCCAGCGAAGACAGAGCCGTCAGTATCATCACCCGTCAGGAACGGGGTGCTCTGGTCCTCACCGTGTCGGGTGACCTCGATATCGACAGCGTCCCGCCGCTCGGCCGGGCACTCGGGACAGCGGCCGAAGAGGGTTTTGGACCTGTCGTCGTGGACCTCTCGGGTGTGGGCTTCGCCGACTCCACCACGGTCAACGTGCTGCTCCAGGGGCAGACCGTGCTCGGCGGCCGGCTGCGGCTCGCCGCGCCCTCCCCGTTCGTGCAGCGGCTGATCGGGATGATCGGGCTCGACAGCGCGATCCCCGTCCTGCAGAACGTCGACGAAGCCATAGACGCGACCCTGCCCTCCTGACCCTTCCGGCCCGGTGGCCGGGGGCGGCCCCGCGTCTACCGAGCCGCTCCGGGCGTACCCGGCGCTTGGTCGAAGACGCAGTCGCCGCAAAGCCCGCCGCCCGGACAACGCCAGTACAGACAGCAGCTGCGCCGCCGGAACGCCGGGCCTTTCGGGGAACCGGTGGAGCACAGGTCGGGGTGGTCGAACAGCTCGGCCGCCAGGGCCCGGGCCCGCTGGGCCACATCCGGGCGGTCCTGCCCGCGCGACCAGGTGACCAGCTCGCGTACGGCCCCGGCGAGCGCGGACCCGGCGTTGCCCCACAGCAGCTGCGGGGAGATGCTCCCGTCGCGCCGGACGGCCTCGGCCAGCGGCACCAGATGCCCGTACTGGACCTGTTCGCGGATCAGGTCCGCCGTCCCGGGCAGCTCCTCGGGGTCCTCGAGCCACAGATCGTCCGGCGAGGTGTGGAGCGGGTCCCAGTGCAGGGTGTCCGCCGCGAGGCCGGGGATGCGCCCGAAGAGCGCGGCCGGGCCCAGCGCGATGGACCAGAGCCGGGCGGCGAGGCCGAGATGGGCGATGGAGGCGGCGACCCGGCGTTCGGGGGCGCCCAGTCGCGCCGCGACCCTGTCGACCCGCGCCGTCAGGGGAGCCGTGCCGCCGGCGTACAGCTCCCCCAGCGGCCGGTGGGAGCCGCCGGGGACCGGCTCGGTCCGCAGGGCGAAGAAGCCGCCCACCGAGGCCGTCTGCGCCAGGTCCATGCCCCGCTCCTCACTCGCCGATCACCGGGTCGGCGCCGGAGCGAGGCCGGCGTCCGGCGACGGCGTGTGCCGTCCGCGCTGCTCACCGTATCCGCCTGGGCACGACTTCTGACGGCCGGGCCCGGAAGGACTACCGTCGAGGGGAGGACCTCGGTCCTCCGGCCGTACTACTGGGGCAGTACGTGGAAGTGACGTCTCAAGGACGACGACGTGGCGCCCCGGACAGGACATCGTGGTGTACATGAGTTCCCTCGCGCTGTCTGTGCTGCTGTCACTGGTCTCCGCGGTCGCCTACGCGGCCGGGGCGATCGTCCAGGAGCGGGTGGCCGCGCGCGGCGACAACTCCCCGCACGCCCTGGTGCGGAACGCGGTGTGGTGGGTGGCGGTACTGCTCAACGGGGTCGGCGCCGTCCTGCACGTGATCGCCCTCGCCTACGGTCCCCTCAGCCTGGTCCAGCCGCTCGGTGCGCTGACGATCGTCTTCGCCCTGCCGATGGCGGCCCTCTTCGTCGGGCGCAGGGCCGGAGCGACGGCCTGGCGCGGTGCGCTCATGGCGACGGCCGGTCTCGTCGGGCTGCTGGCCCTCACGGGCAGCGCCGAGCCGCACACCCTGCGCGGCCCCGAGCAGCTGGCGCTGGCCACGGTGACCTTCGGGGCGGTCGGTGCGCTCACCCTGCTCGCCCGGGCGCTGCGCCGCCCGGTGCTGCGGAGCGCGGTGCTGGCCACGGCCGCCGGAGGCGCGTTCGGTATGGCCTCGGTCTTCACCAAGACCGTGGCCATGGAGTGGACGTCCGGCTCGGTGCGCTCGGGGCTCCCGACGCTGCTGGTGATCGCCGGGCTCGCGGCGGCGGGCCTGTTGCTCTCCCAGGCCGCCTACCGGGGCGCGGGCCTCGCGGCTCCGCTGGCGACGGTGACGGTGGTCAACCCGGTCGTGGCCGCCGCGATCGGGATAACGCTGTTCGGCGAGCACTTCCGCCATGGCGCCGCCGGCACGGTCCTAGCGCTCGCCTGCGGGGCGCTGGCGGCGGGCGGCCTGGTCCTGCTGACGAAGGAGCGGCTGAGCGCGGAGCAAGCCGGGGAAGGGCGCCTGCTCCGAGGCGCGGAGGACGCGGAGGAGGCGGAGGACGCGCAGCCGGAAGACGCCGGCGGTGCGCAGGGCGCGAAGGCGCGACCCGAGGAGGCGCCGGTCGCCGTCGGGTCGACCTGCGTTCCGCCGCTTCCCCTCCGGCCCGGCAATGCGGTTCCGCGCGTGGAGTTCGGTGGTCCTCGCCGGGCGGGGCACGACCGGCGCGGTGAGCCGGCCGCCGCCGCCCCGCAGCCGGAGCGGACGGTTCAGACGCTGACGCCGCCTGCCCTGAGGTAGGCCAGCGGGTCGATGTCCGACCCGTAGCCGGGGCCGAGGCGCACCTCGAAGTGCAGGTGCGGGCCGGTGCTGTTGCCGGTGGAGCCGGAGCGGGCGATCCGCTGCCCTCCGGAGACCGACTGCCCCTCCTTCACATGGAGCGCGGAGAGGTGGGCGTACTGGCTGTACTTGCCGTCCTCGTGGCGGATGACCACCTCGTAGCCGTAAGCCCCCGCCCAGCCGGAGGAGACGACCCGGCCGGAAGCCACCGCCTTCACCGACGTCCCGGTGGGTACGGGGAAGTCGACGCCCGTGTGATAGCCGCTGGACCAGGAGCCGGCCTGGCGGTAGGCGGTTCCGGTGGAGGCGGAGACGGGGGCGCTCATGCCGGAGCGCTTCACAGCGCGTTCGGCAGGCGCCTGCTTCTGCGGCTGGGGCGCGGCTCTCCTGCGCTCCGCGCGCTCGGCCTCCGCCTTCCTCTGCGCCGCCTTCTCCGCCTCGGCCTTCTTCTGCTGTTCGGCCTTCTTCAGGTCGGCCTTCTGCTGTTCGGCCTTCGCCGCGGCCACCCGCTGCTCGGCCTTCCGCGTCTCCTCGGGCCGGGGCTCGGCCGCCTCCCGCTGGGGAGGCCTGGGCGCCGTCCGCTGCTTCTCCGTCTGCCGCGGTGCGGGCTTCTGGGCGCTCGCCCCGTCCCCGCCGCGCGGCGCGAGACTCAGCCGCTGGCCGGGAAAGATCAGGTCGGGGTTGTCCCCGACGACCGTGCGGTTGGCCGCGTAGAGCTTCTGCCAGCCGCCGCGGACCCGCTGGGCGTCGGCGATGCCGGAGAGCGAGTCGCCGCTCGCGACGGTGTACGCGTCCCGTTTGCCCGGCACATGGGTCGGCTTCGCCGCAGCGGGCGTCACCCTGGGCTGCCGGGGCGGAGCGCTCTGCGGCGCCGCGGCCTGGGCGGGCCGGCTGCCCGCGCTCTGCGGGGTGGTGCCGGGAGCGTCCCCACCGCGGGTCAGACCGGCCTTCACGGAACAGGCCGGCCAGGCTCCGGGCCCCTGGCCCTCGAGCACCCTCTCCGCGATGGCGATCTGCTGGTCCCGGGTGGCGAGGTCGGCGCGCGGCGCGTACTGCGTACCGCCGAAGGCCGCCCAGGTCGGGCCGCTGAACTGCAGCCCGCCGTAATAGCCGTTGCCCGTGTTGACCGCCCAGTTGCCGCTCGACTCACAGGCGGCGACCTTCTCCCAGACCTCCCCGGGGGCGGCTCCGGCCGAGGCAGCGGTGATGAGCGGGAGCGCTATGCCCGCACCGCCCGCCGTCACCGTGAGCGAGGCACGGTTGATCCGGCTGGGCTGGTATCTGCGGTGCCGACCGTTTGCGGCCATGACTGGGCTCCCCCACTGGCGTTGGGACACGTCGCAAGCCGCAAACGTAGGGCGGCGCGAAGACTGATCACAAGGGAATGGTGATAGTCGGCCACCTTGGCCGGGTGTGTGGCCGAATTCCGCCCCTGGACGCTCGGCAGGGCCTCCGTACCCGGCCCTCACCGACAGCCGGGAGTCGCGCGCCGCCGCCGATGGAGAGCGCTCTCCACAAGTGCTATAAAGGCGCTCATGACGGATGATCGGCGGTCGGCCGGAGCGCCAACCCTGGAGGACGTGGCGCGGGCGGCCGGTGTCTCGCGGGCCACCGTCTCCCGGGTCATCAACGGCGTGCGCAACGTCGATCCGGGGATCCAGGAGGTCGTGCGGCAGGCGGTCTCCGTCACGGGCTACGCGCCGAACCGGGCGGCCCGCTCCCTGGTGACCCGGCGCACCGACGCCGTGGCGCTGGTGGTGTCGGGGGCGGGCGGGGAGGGGAGGGGCCCGGTGTCCAGGGAGGACGGCTCCTTCACCGCGCAGGTGTTCGCCGACCCGTTCTTCGGCCGGGTGGTCACCGGGGTGGTCAACTGCCTGCGCCCGCGCGGGATGCATCCGGTGCTGATGTTCGCGGAGACCTCGCGGGCGCGCGAGGAGGTGGTGACGTATCTGCGGCAGGGCAGCGCGGACGGGGCGCTCATCGTCTCCACGCACGCCGAGGACCCGCTGCCCGGCCTGCTCACGGAGGCGGGACTCACAGCGGTGCTCTACGCGCGCCCCGCCCGGCCCGTCCTCATCAGCTACGTCGACCTCGCCCATCAGGACGGCGCCCGGCTGGCTGCCGAGCACCTGCTGGCCCGGGGCTGCCGCCGGATCGCGACGATCAGCGGCCCGCTGGACGTGCCGGCGGGCCAGGCCCGACTGGCCGGCTTCCGGGACACGATGGCGCGCCACGGGCACCCGTACACCCCCATCGCCGAGGGGCGGTTCACGCAGGAGAGCGGTGAGGCGGCGATGGAGCGGCTGCTGGCGGAGCGTCCGGATCTTGACGGGGTCTTCGCCGCCAACGACCTGATGGCGATGGGGGCCTGCCATGTGCTGCGGGAGCACGGCCGCCGGGTGCCCGACGACGTGGCCGTGGTCGGTTTCGACGACAGCAGCGCGGCCCTGGCGTGCCGGCCGCCGCTGACCACGGTCCGTCAGCCGGTGGAGGAGATGTCCGCCCAGATGACCCGTCTCCTGTTGGACCGGCTGGCCCGCCCGGGCTCCCCCGCCACCTCGGTCATCTTCGAACCGGAGCTGGTGGTGCGGGATTCGGCCTGAGGCCGGGCCCTCTCCGGCTCACCCGCGTGTGGGAGTGCTACCGTGCCGTGCACCATCAACCGGGCTGCACACGGGAGACGTTGTGCGGCGGCCTTCCGGAAACGGATGAGCTCAGGGGCGCGGAGGGCGACGCGGACCACCCGGAGCTGGGAGCTCATCGCCGCACCTACCGGCCGGTGCGCAGGACGCCCTCCGCGTACGCGTTGCTCCTGCTGACCCTGGTCCCGTTCTCGGCCCTGGTCTGCCTCCTGACGATCCTGCTGGGCGCGCTCCTCGGCCGGGACGGGAGCGTCGCGGCCGGAGTCTTCGGAGCACTGGTGCTGCTGGGGTCGTTCGCTGTCCGGGTGCTGTGGTACCGGCGGCACACGAGGGTGGAGTTCCGCCGTAACGACAAGGGCCTCGCCGCCGTCGCGGCCGACGGCGGCGAGGTGGTCCGTCCCTGGCGGTCCACAGCCGTCCGCACGGACGGCTTGAACCGCTACAAGCTGTCCAACGCCGGGGGGACGGTCGTCACGCTGGGGTCGGCGGAACGCGCCCCGGTTGTCGGCGGGGAGAGGATTTCGGGCCTGCGTACCCGTACGGCGACCGGTTCGCCGAGCTCACCTCCCTCGCGATCACCCGCACCTTCGACGCCCTCCACCTGGGCGACAACCAGGCCGTGCAGCTGGTCAAGGAGTACCTCGGCGGCCTGGCGGAGGACGGCCCGGTGAAGAAGATCTTCCACCGGTGGGCCGAAGGCTCCGGGCGGCCCCCGCCCGACGGCCGCCGGCTCGTACGGATCGACGTCCGCCGCCTGACCGCCGTGGCCTACGAGCGCACCGCGGCGGCGGTCGACCGGGCCGACGCGGGGCTGCTCACCTTCTACGCACGGTTCGGCGTCGGCATTACCACCGGGGACGCATCGCTGATTCCGGCGGTCGACCTGGCGAACCAGCACCGGTACCTGCGAGAGGGCACCGGCCACTGCACGGGCTCCGCCGGCTCCGCGACCGGTGGGACCGGCACGGGCGGAGGGAGCGGCGGCCGCCGCTGAGCCGAGGCCGCCGGTCCGTCCCCGCCCTGCCGTTCGAGGGACCGGCCGGACCTTTCCCGCCCCGCCGCCGAGGGACCGACGCACGGCGCGGGGATGACCCCCGGCTCAGCTCGTCGGGGTGCGGTGGCGTTCCCGCACCGCTTGAACGGCCGTACGGGGCGGCGTACCGGTGACGCCCGGGCCCGGGCGGCTGCCGCCGCGGGTCAGGAAGTCGGCCAGCGGGAGCGTGGCGGCGCCGACGGTGACCGCGTCCGGGCCGAGCCGGCCCATCTCGATGGTCGTGCGGGCCGCCGCGTGGCGCAGGGCGTACTCCCCCGCGTACCGCCGGATCTCGGGGAGCAGATGGGGGCCGAGCAGCAGGCCCGCCCAGCCGCCGAGCAGGATCCGTTCGGGCCGGAAGAGGTTGACCAGGTCCGCGAGGGCCGCGCCGAGGCACTCGGCGGTCTCGTCCAGGAGCGAGAGGGCGACCGCGTCGGGAGCGGGCCCGCCGGGCGGGGGGTAGGCGGCGGCGAGGAGTGCGGCGAGGGCGGTCTCGTCGTCGGCGTCCTCGGGGAGCGGGCCGCCCGCCTCGCGCCAGCGCTCGCGCAGCGCCTCCGCGCCGGCGTACGCCTCCAGGCAGCCGATGGAGCCGCAGCGGCACCGGCGGCCGCGCAGCTGGACGGTGGTGTGGCCCCATTCGAGGGCGAGGCTCGTGCGGTCCTCGGCCAGGATGTCGCCGTGGTCGACGCAGGCGCCCACCCCGGAGCCGATGAGCGCGATGGCGGCGGCGCCAGCGCCCCGCCCGCCGCCGAACCACATCTCGGCCCGGCCGAGCGTCTTGGCGCCGTTGTCGATGAAGAGGGGCACCTCGGGCGGCACGTCGACGGCCTCGCGGAGCAGCTGCTCGAAGGGGACCGCCTGCCAGCCGATCGTCTGGCCGTGCACCACGGCGGTGCGCTGACCGTCGGGGCCTTCCGGCCCTTCGCGCTCGATGATGCCGGGGACGCCGACGCCGATGCCGAGCAGCCGGTGCGGGTCCGCGCCCGCGTCGCGCAGGACGTCGGCGACGCCCGTACGGACGTGGGCGACGATACGGTCGACGTCGTACCCGTGTTGGGCCAGCAGTCTTTCGGTGCGGGCCAGTTCGGTCAGGGAGAGGTCGAAGAGCTCCACGCGCACCCGGGTCTCCCCGATGTCGATGCCGACCAGCAGCCCGCCGTCCGCGGCTACCTTCAGCAGCGTACGGGGGCGGCCGCCGTCGGATTCGACGATGCCGGCCTCCTGGAGCAGCCCCTCGGCGGCCAGTTCCGCAACGACGTTGCTGATGGATCCCGAGCTCAGCCCGGTCGCGGGTCCGAGCTCCTGGCGGCTCAGCGGACCGTCGAAATACAACCGTTGCAATACCCTTGCCCGGTTGCCCCGCCGCAGGTCACGCACGGTTCTTCTGTTGCGCTCGGCCATGTTGCTCCTTCCCTCCAGGAACATACCCGGTCCCAGACCTTGACGCGACCTTCCCTCATCTCTTAAATCACGGCATAAATTAAGTCATGGAGGCCGTTCGGCTCCCGAACGCAGCCATCCCCGGAAAGGGGCCACCTCACATGCGTCACCTCAGAGCCGCAAGCGCCATCACCCTCGCGATCGCCATCACCGTCGCCGCCACCGGCTGCGGCGGCGGGCCGGGCGGCACGGGGAGCAACGAGTCCCCGAAGACCCTCACGTACTGGGCCTCCAACCAGGGTCCCAGCATCGAGGCCGACAAGGAGATCCTGACTCCCGAGCTGAAGAAGTTCGAGAAGGAGACCGGGATCAAGGTGAAGCTCGAGGTCGTGCCGTGGGCCGACCTGCTGAACCGGATCCTCGCCGCCACCGCGTCCGGTCAGGGCCCGGACGTGCTGAACATCGGCAACACCTGGTCGGCGTCGCTCCAGGCGACCGGCGCGCTCCTGCCGTGGGACGAGAAGAACTTCGAGGCGATCGGCGGCCGGGACCGCTTCGTCGACTCGGCGGTCGCCTCGGCCGGCAAGGAGGGCGAGCCGCCCGCCGCCGTGCCGCTGTACTCGCTGGCGTACGCCCTCTACTACAACAAGAAGATGTTCGCCGAGGCGGGCATCGACGGGCCGCCGGCGACCTGGGACGATCTCGTCGCGGCGGGGAAGAAGATATCCAAGGGCGACAAGTGGGGTCTTGGCGCCGAGGGCGGCAACCTCTCCAACAACATCCACCAGACCTTCGTCCTGGGTCAGCAGCACGGCGCCGACTTCTTCGACAAGGACGGCAAGGCGACCTTCACCTCGGACGGTGCCGTCGCCGCCGTGAAGCAGTACATCGACTTCATGGCCAAGGACAAGATCATCGCGCCGGGCAACGCGGAGTACGCCCAGAACCAGTCGCTCACCGACTTCGCCAAGGGCAGGACCGCGATGGTGCTGTGGCAGGCGGCCGCCTCCACCTTCGCCGCCCAGGGCATGAAGCCGGAGGACTGGGGCGCGGCCCCGGTGCCGGTCCCCTCGGGCACTCCTGGCACGGGCAAGCAGGTCAACTCCATGGTCGCGGGCATCAACATCGCGGTGTTCAAGAACACCAAGAACATCGACGGCGCGAAGAAGTTCGTGAAGTTCATGACCAGCGACGAGGAGCAGAAGCACCTCAACAAGACCTACGGGTCGATCCCGCCGGTCAAGGCGGCCCAGGCCGACGCCGCCTTCGGCGCCCCCGACCTCAAGGTCCTGCGCGACACCCTCGCCACCAGCGCCGCCCCGCTCCCCCAGGTCCCCGACGAGTCGCAGTTCGAGACCGCCGTGGGCACCGCGGTGAAGGAGCTGTGGGCGGACGCCGCCGCCGGACGCCCGGTGACGGAGGAGTCCGTCAAGGCACGCCTCGAAAAGGCCCAGCAGACGATGCAGCAGTGAGGCCCTGATCCATGACCGCCACCGTCACCAACCCCGAGGCCGACAAGTCGGCCGCCGGGGGCACGAGCCGGGGCACCGGGGTTGCGCGCCGGAGACTGCCGCGCATCCCCGACCGGATCCGCCAAGGCGGACTGCCCTGTCTCCTGCTCCTGCCCGCCGTCCTGCTGGAACTCCTCATCCACATCATCCCGATGATCATCGGGATCGTGATGAGTTTCCGTCAGCTCACGCAGTTCTTCATCAGCAACTGGGGTGCGGCGCCCTGGACCGGTCTCGGCAACTACAGGATCGCCGTCGACTTCGACGCGCCGATCGGTGAGGCCCTGCTCCACTCGTTCTTCGTGACCTGCGTGTTCACGTTCTTCTCGGTCGGGTTCGCCTGGCTGCTGGGGACGGCGGCGGCGATCCTGCTCCAGGAGAGCTTCCGGGGCCGGGGCGTTTTGCGGGCGATCTTCCTCGTGCCGTACGCCCTGCCGGTCTACGCCGCCGTCATCACCTGGGCGTTCATGTTCCAGCGGGACAACGGCCTGATCAACCACGTGCTGCACGACCAGCTCGGGATCACCGATGAGCCCTCCTTCTGGCTGATCGGTGACAACAGCATCTACACGCTGATCATCGTCTCGGTCTGGAAGGGCTGGCCGTTCGCCTTCCTCATGCTGATGGCGGGCCTTCAGAACATCCCGCGTGAGCTGTACGAGGCCGCTTCGATCGACGGCGCCGGCGTCTGGCAGCAGATCCGCAAGATCACCCTGCCCTCGCTGCGCCCGGTCAACCAGGTGCTGGTCCTCGTGCTCTTCCTCTGGACGTTCAACGACTTCAACACGCCGTACGTCCTGTTCGGGAGATCGGCGCCGGAGAACGCGGACCTCGTCTCGATCCACATCTACCAGTCCTCGTTCGTCACCTGGAACTTCGGCACCGGCTCGGCGATGTCCGTCCTGCTGCTGCTCTTCCTGCTGGTCGTGACGGCCGTCTACCTGATCCTCACCTCGCGCGGAAGGAAGGGCGCCGATGTCTAGCCTCACGCGGACCTCCGGCTCCGCCCGGTCGCGGACCCGCTCCCCCATGGCTGCGCCGCGGTCCTTCCTGTGGACCCGCCGCATCGTCCTCACGCTGCTGGCAGGCTTCGTCCTGCTGCCGGTCTACGTGATGGTCAGCAGCTCGCTGAAACCGCTCCAGGACGTGTCGGGGAAGTTCCAGTGGATCCCCTCCACACTGACGATCCAGCCGTACTTCGACATCTGGGAGACCGTTCCGCTCGCCAGATACTTCGTCAACTCGCTGATCGTGGCGGGCTCGGCGACGGTCCTGTCGGTGACGATCGCGGTGTTCTCCGCCTACGCGGTGAGCCGCTACACGTTCCGGGGCAAGCGGGTCTTCACCGTCACGGTGCTCTCCACACAGATGTTCCCGGGCATCCTCTTCCTGCTCCCGCTGTTCCTCATCTTCGTCAACATCGGCAGCTCCACCGGCGTCGCCCTCTACGGTTCACGCGGCGGCCTGGTACTCACCTATCTGACGTTCTCGCTGCCGTTCTCCATCTGGATGCTGATCGGGTACTTCGACTCCATCCCGAAGGACCTCGACGAGGCAGCCCTGGTGGACGGCTGCGGCCCGGTCGGCGCCCTCTTCCGGGTCGTCGTGCCGGCCGCCGTGCCGGGCATCGTCGCCGTCTCCGTCTACTCGTTCATGACGGCCTGGGGCGAAGTCCTCTTCGCCTCCGTCATGACCAACGACGCCACCCGGACCCTCGCCGTCGGCCTCCAGGGGTACGCGACGCAGAACGACGTCTACTGGAACCAGGTCATGGCCGCCTCGCTCGTGGTGAGCGTGCCGATCGTCGCCGGGTTCCTGCTCCTGCAGCGCTACCTCGTCGCCGGACTCACCGCGGGAGCCGTCAAGTGACCCCCGCGGAAAGGCAGCACGTGAGAGACCTCAACGCCCTCCCGGCCGACTTCACCCGGGGCGTCGCCACCGCCGCGTACCAGATCGAGGGGGCCGTCACCGAGGACGGACGCTCCCCGTCCCTCTGGGGCACGTTCTCGCACACCCCCGGCACGACCGACGGCGGTGACACCGGCGATGTGGCCTGCGACCACTACCACCGGGTCCCCGAGGACATCGGCCTGCTCAAGCAGGTCGGTGCGGACGCCTACCGATGCTCGATCGCCGGGCCGCGCGTCGTGTCGGGCGGCGACGGGCCCGTCAGCAAGGCGGGCCTGGACTTCTACGACCGGCTGGTGGACGGGCCCCTGGAGGCCGGGGCCACCCCGTTCGCCACGCGCTACCACTGGGACCTGCCGCAGGTGCTCCAGGACCGGGGCGGCTGGACCGTACGGGAGACCCGCAAGCACGCGGGGCGCCACGCGGGGCTGCTCGCCTGAGCTCGCGCTCCCGCCTTTCCACGGGCTCCGGGCCGTGGTGGTACGCCGCCACGGCCCGGAGCCTTTTCACGTGGCGAGGAGCACGTCCCGCAGGCGTGCGCCGAAGACCCGGGGGTCCTCGGCAAGGCCGATGTGCCCGCCGGGGAACTCCGCGACCCCGGCGTCCACGCGCCGGGCCAGCCCTTCGGCCGCGACGGCGGGCAGGAGGGCGCGGGAGTCCCGGCCGACGCCGACGGCCAGCTGGGCGGCGGCGGCCATGAGGTCCGGGGCGTGACCACTGAAGGGGCAGAGCACGTGCTCCAGGAAGACGGGCAGGTTGGCGTGCATCCGGCGGAAGGTGGCGGTCTGTTCCGGGGTAGGGGCCTGCTCCTGGGTGGGGGCCTGTTCTGAGGTGGAAGCCTGCTCCTGGGTGGGTGCCTGGTCTGCTGCGGCGACTTGTTCCGGGCCGGAGGCGGTCGTCTCCTCCGGCGCGAGCCGCGCCGCCATCGTGGCCGTCGCCGCCGCCACCCCGTCCTGCCGGAAGGCCTTCCGTACGGCCGAGAAGAGCGCGCGCCCCGCGTCCGGGTCGGGCAGCAGCGCCACCACGGGCGGTTCGTGCGCGACGACCCGGCTCAGCCGACCGGGGTGACGGGCCGGCGCGTCCAGCGCGACGACAGCGCTCGAACTCGAGCCGAAGAGCGCGGCCGGCGCCCCGTCCGGCGACAGCAGCCCGATCAGCCGAGCAACGTCGTCGGCGTGCGTCGCGGGCGACTGGTCCGTCACCGGGCCGTCCAGCGGGCTGCGCGAGTAGCCCCGCGGGTCGAAAGTGGCCACCGTCCAGCGGTCAGCCAGATCCGTCGCGATCGCGTCGTAGATCCCCGCGTCGGCGCTCCCACCCGGCATCATCACCAGCAACGGCCCCTCGCCGCGCACCTCGTGGTGGAGGGTGGTGCCGTCCACCTTGAGCAGGCCCGTACGGCCGTCCTGTCGGTCATCGCTGTCTCCGTTCGGCCGCCCCGGGGCACGCCGATCGGTCCGGCGGAAGGCGGCGGTCTCCTGGAAAGGGTCCACCGTACAAAGGGGGAGGCCCTGGCGGCGACGGATTTCCGCGGCCCCCCGGGTCTGTCCCACCGCACCGCCAGCGGCGAGAGAACGGTGCGGCAGGTCTCGCCGTCCGGCAGGAAAAGGCCAGGGGACAAAAGAACGGGCTAAGGGAAAGGGGAATGGGAATGGGAGAGCGCTCTCCACCGTAGGCAGGGTGCGCCCACGGTGGAGAGCGCTCAAGAAGCGGTCAGGCGATCAACTCGGTCAGGGCAGCTCGTAGTTCTCGTCCAGAGCAGCCCCCCGGCCCGGGTTGTTCTCGTCGTAGCCGCGGGCGTTGCACTGGAGACCGCCGACGACACAGTGGTCGACCAGGGCGTCCAGCGTGGCGTCGTCCCAGGCGTTGAAGAAGTCGTAGTGGAAGGAGTGGCCGGTCCCACTGGCCAGTCTCACCTGCGACATGTCTCCGTTGACCGGCCACGCCATCTTGAACTCGATCATCGGCAGGGCGACCGGGTGGCTCGCCGGGCAGACGTCCTGGTTGGCCCCCATCACGACCGGATAGGCCATGTGGGCCTTGTGGTCGGGGGTGTCCAGGTATTTCCCGTCCCAGCAACTGGGTGCCTGCATACGCAGGTTCAACTGAGTGTCCGGACTGGTGGGGCAGGCCGCCGGGAAGTCGTAGTTGCGGTAGCTCTCACCGCACTCGTACCCCTCGACCATGCCGGGGTGGTCACGGAACTGCTCGGCGGTCTGGGTCGGGCTGCCGACGACGAACCGCAGCCCCTTGGGGAAGGGCCGGACGGTGCGGTAGTCGGTGACTCCGGCCTTGTAGTAGATGGTCTGCGGTCCGATCGGGCGGATCTCCTCGTTCCCGTTGTAGAGGGTCGGCATCCAGTACGCCGAGAGGTCTCCCGGCGCCACGCAGGCCGTGCCGCCCGCACCCAGCGAGGCGGTGGTGCTGTCCGCGTTCGTGGTGTCGTTCCCCATGAACGTGTGGTCGTGCGACGCGCCGGCCTGACCTGGGTAGACGATCGGGTCGTCCGGGGCGGTGTGGGTGACCGAACAGTTCGCCTGGAACTCGTGGAAGTAGCGGTGCGGGGGTATCTCCTGGGACGGTTCCACCCCGGTGACCGGCGGATTCGCCGGAATGTAGCCGTCACCGTCGGGGTCGTCCCCGAAGGCGACGGGCTCGGCGGCCGCCATCGTGTGCCCCCGCATCACGGGGGACGCCGCGGCGGGCTGATCGGCGGCGGCCCGGGGGGCGGCGGTCGCGGTGGCCCCGACGTTCGTGATCGCGGTCAGCCCCAGGGCCACCAGGGCCAGGGCGGTCGCCACGATCAGCACGGACACCAGGGTCATTCTGTTGAGTCTTGTCGCCATGCGGACCTCCATGCCGCTCTGCGTCCATGCACATCGAGTGCACGGTGGGGGGAGATTGAGCTGGGCGGTGCAGCCGGGAAGAGCCGCCGCTCCAGAGCGCCCACGAGGGCCGGAAAGCGGCCGGAGACTGTCTGGGAGAGCGCTCTCCAAGGCGGTGACAGTGTTGCGTCGATGCTGAGAGGGTGTCAATAGCTCGCTGACGGCGCTCTGCGCAACGGGCGTTGGGGTAGCGGGCCAATTGGGCGGCGGGTACAGAGTCACCCGGGAAGCGGAGCGGAGGCAGGCGCACGAAAGGGCGGCCACCCTCACACGGATGCGGCCCCGCCCGTGGGCGGGGCCGCTCAGGCACCTGACGTACGCGTTCACCTCACCCACGGGAGCCGGGCGGCCGGCTCCCCCGGATCACGCGGTGTGCAGCCTCAGCCCGTACCGGTTGAGGATCTCGTTGATCGGCTGGTACCAGGTCTCACCGCCGCTGGAGCAGTTGCCCCAGCCTCCCGAGGTGACACCCTGGGCCTGGTCGCCGCTGATGAACGAGCCACCGGAGTCGCCGCCCTGGGCACAGACGCTGGTCTTGGTCATCTGGTGCACGGCGCCCTGGCTGTAGTTGACGGTCTCGTTCTTGGCGAGGACCCGTCCGCAGTGCCAGCGCGTGGTGGAGCCGGAGCGGCAGACCGAGGCGCCGATCGGGGCCTCGTTCGAGCCGCGGACCAGCTGGTCGGGGACGGTGCCCCAGCCGAGGACGACGGGGACGGTCCACCAGCCGCTGCCGACGTTCACCCAGGCGTAGTCGTCGCCCGGGAAGGACGAGCCCTGGAAGTTGCCGATGTAGGAGTTGTCCCAGCCGCGGACCTGCTGCCCGGTGCCGCCGCAGTGCCCGGCGGTGACGAAGCCGCCGTGCACGGAGAAGCCGATCGAACAGCGGACGTTGCCGGTGTAGTACGGGTCGCCGCCGACGGTCCCGGCGGCGAAGGTCTGCGGGGCCTTCGCCGTCCGCTCCACCGTGACCGGCCCGGCCTTGCGGGCCTTGGCGACGAAGGTGCGGACATCGTTGTCACCATGCGCGGAGCCGACGACGTTCACAACAACGCGGCTGGTCGCGGGGTCGACGCGCCAACTGGCCACGCCGTCCGGCGCGCTCAGGGCGTCGATGCGCTTCATGGTGGCGTCGAGCTGGGCGGCCGAGTGCTCGACGACCCGGGTCTGCGCGCCGGCGGCCCGTACGGCCCCGGCCTTGCCGGCGTCCGTGACCGCCACGGTCAGTTCGCCGGTCGCCGGGTCGAACCAGGACCCGCCGTAGGCAGAGCCCGCGGCGCGCTGCGCCTGCGGTTGCAGGGCCGTCGCCGCCCTCTCCTGCGCCAGCCGTGTACGGGCCTGGCCCTCGGTCAGGCCGAGGTCGCGCTGCATGGCGGAGAGCAGGGCCGCGGAGGCGGGGAGCTCCGCGGAGCCGGCGGGGGCGGCGGAGGCGGTCGACGGGCCGGCAGCGGTCCAGGCACCGAGGATCAGGAGCGCGGACAGACCGGTCCGCAGGACGGTTGCGTGTCTCAAGGGAGTGACCCTTTCTGTTGTTCCAGCTTCGTGGGGGTGGAACGGGAGGCATCCGGGGAGCGCGTCCGGACCAAGTCCCTGAGAGCGCTCTCAGAATGCGTCGCCCCGGACTGTAGCGGAGTTCAGTAGTCAGGTCCATGCCAATGACGAGATGGCCCGGAGGGGCCAGCCGGAGCGGTGGTGCGCCGGGCATCCCGCCCGGGCCGCAAAGGCGCCCCCGTACTGGGTTTGAGTAGGCGTACTCAACCGGCCGACCGAGTTCCGTCCTACTGTCACAGGAACACAGGGCAGCACCACCCCGAGGAGCAGACGATGGCCGGATCACGCCGCAGACAGTGGAGAGCCGCCGTCACCTGCGTGCTGGCAGGGTCGCTGGTCGCCCTGGCCGGCGCCTGCGGGGTGGTCACCACCAAGGAGGACCGCCGGGCGGCGGAGGAGCTGGCCGACAAACACTTCCCCGGGCAGATCAAGGCGATCGGGGCGCGCACGCTCTTCCCGGGTACGGGAGGCTCCGAGGTCACCTTCGCGGTGGCCGACGACCGGGACGCCGTGGTCCGGCTGCGCATCAATGCGGACAAGGGCAGCTGCGACGGCAAGGAGTGCGCCGGCGTGCTGACGGAGGCGGTGGCGCGCGGACGGGCGGACGCGGCCGCGTTCCGCACCCTGCGGGGCGCGTTCGACGCGTGCGGCTACGAGGTCATCGCCCTCGGCCCCACCGGCACGCCACCGTACGTGGTGGCCGAACTGACCAACGCCACCGTGCGGCAGGTGCTGGCCGACATCGGGGGCTGCGTCCAGCGCTGGGTCACGGCGAGCGGAGCCGACAGCCCGCTCGCGAAGGGCAAGGCCTCGTACGTGCACGTGGTCTCCCCCGCCATCGCCGACAAGCGCGTTCCAGGCAAGGACTCCTGGCCCACCCTGATGCGTCTGACCCGCGGCGGCCTGCTCGCCTCGCTCACCAAGCACACCTACTACTCGGCCAGTTACGACATCGCGGACGGGCAGGTGGACACAGCGGGCAGCGCCCTCGTGGTCCGACCGCCCAAGGAGAGCCAGGCGTTCGGGAAGACGGTCCAGGACGCCGTACGGGAGGAACTGCGCGCCACCTACCCGAACGTGGTCATGAGCACCTACCAGTGGGTGTGGCGCCTGGAGCCGGGCCGGATCGACCGGCAGACCGGCTATCTGCTCTTCTGCCCCGAGCCGGGCGAGCGTGGGCGCTGCGTCAACGGCGACGACGCGGTCCTGGTCACCACGGACGAGCGCGGCAACCCGGTGGGGAAGATCCGCGTGGTGCACGACGTGCGGGAAGGTACGGGGGCACTGCGGCTGCCGCCGTACTAGGCCGTGTCAGGGGGCCAGCAGGGGCAGACCGGCCGCACGCCACCGATCGCGGAAGGTGCCGGTCTCCCGGGCTTCCTCCCCGGCCGCGCACCATACCCGCACCGCCCCACCTTCTCCGCCGCCGCTCAGAGGGGCCCAGCCCGGCTCCCCGTGGGTGGCGAACGCGGCCCAGGCGCCGGCCATGCGGTGCGACAACTCGTGGTCGGCCGGGCCGGGCGGGCCGCCGGTCAGGAAGTGGAGGCTCTCCTCGTGGAGGTTCCCGAAGGCGAAGGGGATGTCCGCGCAGTGCCAGGCCCGGACCCGCCCGCCGTCTCCGCCGCATCTGCGGTCGAAGCGGGAGAGGAAGGTACGCCCACCGGCCCGGGCGTGGGCCTCGGCGAGCCGGCTGCTGTATTCGGCGAAGAGGAGGTCTCCGTACAGGGCGAGATAGGCGTCGAGGACGGGACCGGCGTCCGGCAGACGGTCGCGGTAGGCGTCGACGAGCTGCGGTGGCAGGCCGAAGTCCCTCGCGAACGCGCCGAGTTGCCGTTCGGTGGTGACCTTGGCGCTACTGCCCACCGCGTCCAGGAGCCAGTACTCCTCCGTCGTGTGGCAGACCAGCAGCTCCACCTCCGCACCCGCCCCGGCGGCCAGCGACTCCAGCGGGTCGGACGGCAGGAGAACGTCGTCCGCGACAGGCCCGTAGATCGCCGGATCGTAGTGGCGCTGCCCGGAGCCGGGGTCGTGCCGGTACCGGTCGACGATCCGGTCGGATGCGCTCACCAGCGTCTGCGGTGACGCGGCGAGCAGCCCCGCACGGGTGGCGGGCACCCCGGCCGCCGCCGCGACCTCGGCGGTGGTGCGGGCTGCCCCCTCGACCGTGGCGCAGGCGTTGACGGCGCTGTGCAGGATGGCACGGTGGAACAGCCCGCGTGCCCGTTCGGTCGCCATCAGGCAGGCCACGGAGGTGGCCCCCGAAGACTGTCCGGCCACGGTGACGCGCCCGGGTGAGCCACCGAAGGCGGCGATGTTGCCTTGTACCCACTCCAGTGCGGCGATCTGGTCGAGCAGCCCCCGGTTGTCGGGGCAGGCGGGCCCCTCGCCGTCGGCGGGGACGTGGCCGAACCCCTCGAAGCCCAGGCGGTAGTTGAGCGTGACGACGACGAGCCCCCGGGCGGCGAGGGAGGTGCCGTCGAAGTCGGGCTGGGCGGAGGAGCCGAAGACGTAGGCGCCACCGTGGATCCAGACGAGCACGGGCAGGCTACCGGCCCCGTTCGCCGGCGCCCAGATGTTCAGCGTGAGGATGTCCTCGTCCCCAGGCGACCAGGCCGGGGAGCCGGGCAGTTCGGCGGACTGGGGCGCCACGGGACCGAACGCCGTGCACTCCCGTACGCCGTCCCAGGCCTGCGCCGGACGCGGCTCCCGGAACCGGTCCGCGCCGAACGGCGGTGCCGCGTAAGGAAGTCCGAGTACGGCGACGATCCCCGGATCCCGCCCGGAGCGCCGCCCCCGTACCTGCCCCGCCTTCGCGGTGAATACGTCCACGGCTGCCGCTCCCCCGCCCTGCTCCGCCCGACCGCCCGGCGTTCGGCCGTGCGGTTGGCAGGATGTCAGCCGGCCTGCCCATCGCGCCAACACCTTTTCGCGGGTGAGCGAGGTGGGCGAGGTGGGCTCCCGGGGACGGCGGACTGCCTACTGGCCGATCAGTTCGCGCACCGTCGCCATGTCGCTGAAGGGCAACAGCTCGTCACCGACGATCTGGTGGGGCTCGCTGCCCTTGCCCGCGATGAGCACGATGTCGGCCGGCCCCGCCGAGGCGAGGGCGGAGGCGATGGCCGCACGGCGGTCCGTGAACCGTTCGAACGGCGTTCCGGTCGCCGCGATGCCGGGCGCGATCTCGTCGAGGATCACCTCGGGGTCCTCGTACCGGGGATTGTCCGAGGTGAGGACGCACAGATCGGAGTGGGTGCCGGCGATGGTGCCCATCTCGGCGCGCTTGGTGGTGTCGCGGTCGCCGCCGCAGCCGAAGACGGTGATGATCCGGGCCTTGGCGAAGCCGCGGATCGTGGTCAGCACCTTGTTGAGGGAGTCCGGCGAGTGGGCGTAGTCCACGATCACCGAGGTGCCCTCGGGGGTGTGGAGGCGCTCGAAGCGGCCGGGGATCTGCGGCATGCGTTCCAGCGCGTCGACGAGTCCGGCCAGGCTGTGGCCGAGCAGGTGGCAGGCGGCCACCGTGGCCAGGGCGTTGGAGACCGAGAACCTGCCCGGGGACGGGATAGCCGCCGGGTACTTCCGGCCGTCGTGGTGCAGGGTGAACCGGGTTCCCGAGGCGTCCACGGCCAGGTCGGTGGCGCGGTAGTCCGCCGGGCCGTCCAGGGCGTACGTGGTCACCGCGTCGGGCATCAGCTGCCGGATGCCGACGCCGACCGGGTCGTCCGCGTTGATGACCGCGCGCCGGCACAACCCCTGGAAGAGGCGGAGTTTGGCGTCCCGGTAGTGCTCCATGGTGCCGTGGTCGTCGAGGTGGTCCTGCGACAGGTTGGTGAAGACGCCCACGTCGATGAAGGTCCGGTCCAGACGGTGGGTCAGCAGGCCCATCGAGGTGGCCTCCAGGACGACGCTGCCGGCCGCGCTGTCGCGCATGCGGCTCAGCAGGTACTGGAGGTCGGGCGACTCGGGGGTGGAGAGCGCCGAGGGCGGCATCGGGATCGGTTCGTCGCCGATCCGGCTCCCCGCCGTGCCGATCACCCCGACCCGGGCGCCCTCGGCGAGCCGCAGCACCGACTCGACCATGTACGAGACGGAGGTCTTGCCGTTGGTCCCGGTGATCGCGATCAGGTCCATCGCGCGGCCCGGCTCGCCGAAGTAGCGCGAGGCGATGACGGCCGCGGCCTTGCGGGCGTCCGGCACCCGGATCGCGCATACGTCGCCCGCCGCCGCGGGGAGAGGTGGTGCTTGGGCGTCGACGACGACCGCTGCCGCGCCGCGGGCTACGGCCGGTGCGACGGCGTCCGGGCCCCCGGCCGCGTGGTCGGGTACCGCGACGAAGACGGCGCCGGGCGTGACCCGGTCCGCGTCGAACGTCGTGCCGGCCGTGATCCTGGTGCGCTCGGGGCTTCCCTGCAGCACATGGTGGTCCTGCCCGGCCAGTAGGTCGCTCAGCTTCACGATGGTCCCTTCGAGTGCGGCTCGGCCCGTCTCTGCGGCCGTCGCCGGGCAGCGGCACGGGCGGTGCGCCGTGTGCCGCGTGATGCGTGATGCGTGATGCGTGATGCGTGATGCGTGACGTGATCAGTCGTGGTTGATGCGATCACTCGTACGTGGTGATGGAGAGCCGGTGCCCGTGGTGCTGGGGAGCCGGCGGGCCGATGCACAGGACCGGCGTGCGCCGGGAGCGGCGGCTCCCTCCGGCGAGGAGAGGCCTGAGTCGTTCGTGGGAGGGGCGGCGGACCGGGGCGTCCGGCCCGGGCCCGCGGACGCCGAAGACCGCTAGCCGTGGCCGTGCAGCGCGGTACGGCCCGTTCCGGGCGCCGCGTCGGCGGGTGCCGGTGCGGCGGCGGGGGCCGTGACCGGGGGCAGCGCGGAGGAGGCCCGGTGCGGGCACTTCCCCAGTTCGGCGCTACGACCCATGAGCCGAGTGTACGGCCCGCCCCGGCGTGCCCCGGCCCGCCCGGAGCAGGCGGGGGCACGTCAGGGCCTCCGTGGAGCCGTTCCGGACGGGGTTGCGCGGAGGTTCCTGCCGGAGGTCATGTGTTCCGGCTTCCGCCCCCGTACGTCAGGGCCGTGACCTCCGTACGGACCCGGCCGGCGCATCATGGCGGACCGCCGGAATCCGATCTTCCCTTTGCGGCCGGAGCGGTACCGGAGTGGAATTGCGTACAGGGGACAGTGGTTCTCCCGAGGGAAGGATGCGCCATGAGCGACACCGACTGGGGGGACGACGTCTACCAGCCTCAGGAGCAGGAGGCTGCCGATCCCGATGAACAGCTCGGCTCCGAGGACACCCTGCTGGACCCATCCGGCACCGGCGATCCACTTGACGAGGGCTATTCACCGCCGGACCGCCCTTGGGTGGTCGAAGGCCTCGGCACCACGGCTGCCGAGAGCCTCACGGGTGAGTCTCTCGAGGCCCGGCTGACCAGGGAACTCCCCGAGACGCCCGGTTTCACCGGCGACGGCGTGGGAGACCTGGCGGGCGGGGACGGCGAGCCCTGGGACGGGAAGGTCGGTGTCGCCCGTGCCGGGCGGCTGACCCAGCAGGCGGACGGCAGTGTCCCGGCCACGCTCACCGCCAGCGATGTGGGCATCGACGGCGCGGCGGCGTCGGCCGAGGAAGCCGCGATGCACGTGATCCCCGAGGACGGGGACGACGAGAGTCTTCTGGACGGGTCGCTGCCCGACGGCGCGCTCGTCGACGGTACTGCCGACGACGGCTCCCCCGCCGGCCGCGAGAAACGGCCTTCGCCCTGACCGGACCGTCGGCGAGCGAAGGACTGAGCGCGTGAACGCCCCCGTCCCCCGTCCCGTACTCCCCTGACCTGACGCCCCCGGAATCGCAGGAGCACACAGATGAGCGGCACCGCCCAGATCGGCGTCACCGGACTCGCGGTGATGGGCCGCAACCTGGCCCGGAACTTCGCCCGCAACGGCTTCACCGTCGCCGTGCACAACCGCACGGCCTCCCGGACCGACGCCCTCGTGGAGGAGTTCGGCGACGAGGGCACGTTCGTCGCCGCTCACACCCCCGAGGAGTTCGTCTCGGCTCTGGAACGCCCCAGGCGACTGGTGATCATGGTGAAGGCCGGGGACCCCACGGACGCGGTGATCCAGGAGTTCGCGCCTCTGCTGGAGGACGGCGACGTCATCATCGACGGCGGCAACGCCCACTTCGAGGACACCCGCCGCCGGGAGAAGGAGCTGCGGGAACGGGGGATCCACTTCGTCGGGGCGGGCGTCTCCGGCGGGGAGGAGGGCGCCCTGCACGGCCCGAGCATCATGCCGGGCGGATCCTCCGAGTCGTACACCTCCCTGGGCCCGATGCTGGAGAAGATCGCCGCGAAGGCGAAGGACGGCACCCCGTGCACCGCGCACATCGGCCCCGACGGGGCCGGGCACTTCGTGAAGATGGTGCACAACGGCATCGAGTACGCGGACATGCAGCTGATCGCCGAGGCGTACGAGCTGCTGCGCCGGATCGCCGGGTACTCCCCCGCGCAGATCGCCGACACCTTCCGGAGCTGGAACACCGGGCGGCTGGACTCGTACCTCATCGAGATCACCGCCGAGGTCCTCGCCCATACGGACGCGGCCACCGGCAGGCCGTTCGTCGACGTCGTCCAGGACCGCGCGGAGCAGAAGGGCACCGGGCGCTGGACGGTGCAGATCGCACTCGACCTGGGCGTTCCCGTCTCAGGGATCGCCGAGGCGGTCTTCGCCCGCTCGCTCTCCGGCCACGCGGACCTGCGCGAGGCGTCGCGTGAGCTGCCGGGCCCGGTGGCGAAGCCGCTGGAGGGGGCGGGAGCGTCGGCGTTCGCGGACCGGGTCGAGCAGGCCCTGTACGCCTCGAAGGTCGTCTCGTACACGCAGGGCTTCCACCAGATCCGGGCCGGCAGCGAGGCGTACGACTGGGACATCGACCTCGGCTCCGTGGCGGCGATCTGGCGGGCTGGCTGCATCATCCGGGCCGCGTTCCTGGACCGTATCCGGGCCGCCTACGACTCCCGGCCCGAGCTGGTGAGCCTGCTGTCCGACGAGGAGTTCGGGCGGGAGACGGGGGCCGCGCAGGACGACTGGCGCGCGGTCGTGGCGGAGGCGGCGCGTCAGGGCGTGCCGACGCCCGGTTTCGCCGCCGCGCTGTCCTACTACGACGGGATGCGCGCGGACCGGCTGCCCGCGGCGCTCACTCAGGGGCAGCGGGACTTCTTCGGGGCGCACACCTACCGGCGTACGGACCGGGAGGGGTCGTTCCACACGCTCTGGGGCGGCGACCGGTCCGAGGTCGAGGCGGGCTGAGGCGTACGCGCCGGGGGTGGGGGCGTCACGGGTGGGGGC
>NZ_JBEXSI010000015.1:0-26882 GCF_040613515.1 Streptomyces sp. NPDC006261 | reverse complement strand
GGCGTCACGGGTGCGGGCGTCACGGGTGCGGGCGTCACGGGTGCGGGCGTCACGGGTGCGGGCGTCACGGGTGCGGGCGTCACGGGTGCGGGCGTCACGGGTGCGGGCGTCAGTCGGCCGGGCCTCCCCGGGTGCGGGCGTCCGGGGGACGTGGCTTAGTGGGCTGCGAGCCCTGTACACGCGATCCACCCGATGCCTGGAGTGCCGCGCATGTCCGCAGCCGTCCCCGATCCCGTCTCCGTCCGGCCCGTCGTGGCGCCGCCGACCAATGCGGCACTGTTCCTGGTCGGCACGGGCGGGCCGGGCGGTGAGGACACCGTACGAGAGGTGCTGCCGGACCTGGCGGCCGTCGCCCGCTCCCTGGGCTTCCGCTACCCGGACGTCGGCCTCGCCTGCGTGACGGGGTTCGGCTCCGCCGTCTGGGACCGGCTGTGCGACGGGGAGCGGCCCGCCCGCCTCCACCCCTTCCAGGAACTGCGGGGCCGGCTCCACCACGCACCGGCGACGCCGCGCGATGTGCTGCTGCACATCCGGGCCGAGCGGACAGACGTCTGCTCCGAGTGGGCGGCGCAGCTGCTCACCAAGCTCGGCGGGGCGCTGCGGATCGTGCGCGAGACGCACGGTTTCCGCTATCTCGACCACCGGGATCTGCTGGGCTTCGTGGACGTGGACCGCGGCTCCGCCGACAGCGACTGGCAGCCCGCCGAGGACGCGGAGCACCTGCGCGTTCGCCGAGGACATGGCGGTCATCGACGGGTACGGGGCGGCCGGGATCACCGGCCTGCGGGACGGCTCCTCGCACGACCCGCTGCCGCTGCCCGCCGACGCGCGGGACTATCCGGTGGCGGTCAGCCAAGCGGTGACGCGGCTGCGGCTGGCCGGTGTCGAGGGACCGTACCGGCTGCTGCTGGGCGCGGACGCGTTCACCGAGGCCGCCGAGACGTCGGACCACGGCTATACCGTGAAGATGCGTCAGACCCGTATCGTGGAAGACGAGATGTTCTGGGCGCCCGCGGTCAGAGGCGGGGTGCTGCTATCGACCCGGGGCGGCGACTTCGCACTCTGCCTGGGCCAGGACCTGTCGATCGGCTGCGCGGACCATGACGCCACCGGCATCCACCTCTGCTTCCGGCAGGCGTTCACGTTCCGGATGCTGACGCCGGAGGCGGTGGTCGGGCTCATCGCCTGATCGGCGGCCGTTCCAGCGTTATCCGCCGAAGACCTGTGGGGGCAGCCATCACCGACTCCGGCCCTACGACCCAGACACCTTCCGCACCCCCCGCATCCCCCGCGCCGCTCGGGCGGCCGGCCGTCCGTTTCGACGCGGCCGTCCGGGCGGCCGTCGGGCAGGGACTGCTCAGCGAGTCCCGCCCGGTGGCCGGGTTCGTCGACACCGACGGCGTACGCTCGTCCGTCACCGAGCTGCGGAAGGCGTTCGCCCACAGCCCCGGTGTGCTGCACACCTTCGCGGCCAAGGCCTCTTCCCTCATCCCGGTCCTGCGGCTGCTCGCCGACTGCGGGATGGGGTGCGAGGTGGCGAGCCCGGGTGAGCTGCGGCTCGCCGTCGAGGCCGGTTTCGCTCCGGCGACGATCGTCCTGGACTCCCCCGCCAAGACCCGCGAGGAGATCCGGCTGGCGCTCGCCCTCGGGGTGGCCGTCAACGCCGACAGCATCGACGAACTCCGCCGCATCGACGCCCTGCGCAACCGGGACTCCGCCTCCGTCCTCGGGCTGCGGGTCAATCCGCAGGTGGGAAGCGGCGCGATCGGCCCGATGAGCACGGCGACGGACACCTCGAAGTTCGGGGTGGCGCTGCGTGATCCGGGTGCCCGCGGGGAGGTCGTGCGGGCCTTCGAGGCGCGCCCGTGGCTGACCCGCCTGCACGCCCATGTCGGCTCCCAGGGCTGCCCGTTGGACCTGATCGCGGCGGGCGTGGCGCAGACGTACGAGCTGGCAGAGGAGATCAACGAACGCCTCGGCACCCGGCAGGTCACGAGCCTGGACATCGGCGGTGGGCTGCCGGTCAACTTCACCGACGACACCGTGCACCCCACCTACACGGCGTACGTTGAGGCCCTCACGGCCGCCGCGCCCGCGCTCCTCTCCGGCCGGTACACGCTGGTCACCGAGTTCGGCCGGTCTCTGCTCGCGAAGAACGGCTTCATCGGGGCGCGGGTGGAGTACACGAAGGACGCCGGCGGCCGCCGGATCGCGCTCACCCACGCGGGGGCGCAGACCGCCACCCGTACCGTCTTCATGCCCGGCTCCTGGCCGCTGCGGGTCGGGGCGTTCACCGACGACGGCTCACCCAAGCAGGGACCGGAACTGGCGCAGGACATCGCGGGGCCGTGCTGCTTCGCGGGCGATGTGGTGGCGCACGGCCGGGAGCTTCCGGAGCTGGCCGAGGGTGATTTCATCGTCCTCTACGACACCGGGGCGTACTACTTCTCCACCCCGTGGGCGTACAACAGCCTGCCGCGCCCGGCGGTGTACGGCTTCCGCTCGACGGCGCCGGAGGACGAGGTGACGTTCGTGACCGTACGGGAGGCCCAGACGATGGACGCCATCGCCGCGGAGAGCGGCCTGGCGCACGCGGACGCGCTGACGGGGCTGGACTGAGCCCCCCTGCCCGCCGTGGGCACAGGACGTGCGCGGGGCGGCTTCGCGGCCGCCCCGCGTACGTCCCTACGTCGCCTTACGCCCCCTACGTCCCCACGCCCCTATGACCCGGCGGGCTCGGGTTGCGGCTCCGGGTCCGGCACGGGGTCCGGGCCGGGTGCCGGAGGCTGCGGGATCGGGTCCGGGGCGGGGCCGGGAGGCACCGGAGCGGGGCCCGGCGGCACGGGCGGCGGGCTCGGCACGGGAGTGGGCGGACCCGGCACGGGCGGAGGCGTCGGCGACGGTACGGGGTCGGGGTATGGATGGGTCATTCGATCCTCCACAACAACACGAAACGGACAGATGGAGCTTTCCTCCACCGTCTCCCGGTGCGGCTGCCCGCGCCTGTCGAGTCCACACGTACAACGCGTGAGGGAGTACGGGTTCCGGCCCGGCCGAGATGTCCCACGCGGACGTCCTGTTGCGGGAGTTGCAGGTCACCAGGGCAGACGGAAACAGTGCGGACACAGTTTCGACCGGGGGTGACATGGGGCGCGGGCTGGGGGTGATCGTCCCGGTCCTCGCCCTGGCGTCGGTGGCGGCAGGGTGCGCTGACCGCGTGAGGCGGCGGACGCCCGAGGGCCCCCGGCGTCCGCCGTCCCTCAGAACAGCTCGGGGTGGTCCTTGAGTGCCGCTCCGCCTCCCGTACGAGCTTCTCCGGAGCCGCGGGCGCCTCGTCCGGGTGGCGCTGCGCCCACTTCGCCGCATACGGGCACAGGGGCACGACGGAAACACCCTCCTGGGCGGCCATGGCGTAGAACTTCCGGACGAGGGCTCCGGCGATGCCCTTGCCCACGTGCTCGGGGCGGACCACCGTGTGGACGGCCACGAGCGCCCCCGGGGCGGGTTCCATGACGAAGTACGCGATGGTTCCGGCGGCCGTTCCGTCCTCATGGGCCGTGAGCGTGCCACGCTCCCGGTCGTCGGTGATCGCTACCGCGCCGTTCTCCGCCATGGCTTGCGCCCTCCTCGTTCCGTGGGCGCGGACGGCCCGATCAGCCGCCCGCGACGACCGCCTGCGGGCTCCGCTCCGTACGGGTCCCGGGCACCGGCGCCGACGCGTCGGTGCCGAGCGCCACGATCCGGTTGTCCGCGTCGACATGGACGACCTTCGGGGTGAGCGCGCGGGCCTCCGCGTCCTCGACCTGTGCGTAGCTGATCAGGATCACCAGGTCGCCGGGGTGCACGAGGTGTGCGGCGGCGCCGTTGATCCCGATGACACCGGAGCCGCGCTCGCCCTCGATGACGTACGTCTCCAGGCGGGCGCCGTTGTCGATGTCGACGATATGGACCAGCTCGCCGGGCAGCAGGTCAGCGGCGTCCATCAGGTCGGCGTCGATCGTCACGGAACCGACGTAGTGCAGATCGGCCTGGGTGACGGTGGCCCGGTGGATCTTGGACTTGAACAGAGTACGCAGCACTTTGGACTCCTATTTGACGGCTCCCTGCCTGCTTTGTGCAGGTCAAGGGCGGTCTCGACTGTACACCGGGACACGCCGGTCGAGGATTGTGAGCAACATCGCTCCGGTTCACGGAACACGGCCCCTCCGGGTCCGGTGCTGCACGCCGCGGATCTCCTCGGTACGGACCGCCACCGCCATGCCCTGCAGACGGCCGTCCCCGGACCGGCCGGACCAGAAGCGCTGAAAGAAGCACAAGCCGATCCTCCCCGGTCCTCGGTGACACGGACAGCCATGCCCTCGGTAACACCGCAGCCCGTCAGCACAAGCGGCTGTCCGACCGTGGTGTTCCAGAAAGAAGTCAGCAGCGACTGATGTACGGCGCCTTTCAGTCAATATCGTGCTGCGTACTGGGACGAGCCGGGCACATAACTGCCGAAATGAGCCGCCGAATAGAGGGCAATCTATCACCACTGATCAAATCCGGTCAGGATGCCGGGGCGGACCCATCAGCAACTGGGCCTCCTCTTTCGAGCCTAGGAGTCGATATTCAGCCATCGATCACCTCACCTGCGCCCTGTTTCACCAACGGATGTTCTGGGCGTTGCCCGATCCCCGACCGGCGACATACCGATACGCCTGCGCTCGCATACCCATTCCAAACCGTGTGACGAGATTCTAGAAAACTGCCATTCCTGATGGGGAGATGTCATGGAGTCCGCAATCACGCGAGCCGTCGTTCAGGTGATCGCCAACATGCATCACAACTTCAGAGAAGATCTGACTATCGACGGTATAGCCCAGGCAGCCGGCTTCAGCAGGTTCCACTTGTCGCGGGAGTTCACTCACCTGATCGGGGTCTCCCCCAGACGCTTCCTCCGAGCGCTCCGCTTCGAGGAAGCGAAGCGGCTCCTCTCCGATTCCCGGCTCAACGTCGCGGAGATCAGCCACGCAGTCGGATACAGCAGCGTCGGGACCTTCAGCACCTGTTTCAAGTCCTGTACGGGCCTTACCCCGTCCGCGTACCGACTGCTCCGCTCGGCGACTTCCCTTGCCGCAACCGGGGACCGGTTGAGGGCCGTCGCCCGGACCGCGCCGACACAGCTCCACGGAAACGTGCAGGCACCCGCCGACGATCAGTCCGGAGTGGTATTCGTAGGCCTCTTCCCCGCCCCGTTCCCCTATGGGCACCCCGTGCGCTGTACGGTGCTGAACCGCCCAGGGGCATTCGCTCTCGACAATGTCCCCACGGGACGCTGGCACGTGCTGGCCCGCTCCGTCATGCACCGGACGGACGGCGGGCCTCGGGCCCGTCACACCCCTGTGGTGGGCGGTTTCGGACCGATCACCACCTCGACCGACCACGCGCTGGAACCGGTCGTGATTCACCTCTCCTGGGAGAGCCTGGCCACCCTCCGTCTCATCGCGACGGCCCCTCCGCCCTGAGGCCGTGCTCCCGAAACCGTCCCCGGAAGTACAACAGAGCGCCCTCGGTGGCCTCGTCCCGCCCGGACTCCGGATCCAGCCCCGGCGACCGGCTCCAGCCGACCACCGCACCGACGAGGATCGTGTGATCGCCGCCGTCGTAAGCGCGCCACTTCTCGCATTCGAAGCGCGCCAGCGCTCCATCGATGAGAGGCACGGAGGCGGCCGCGCCGGGGGACCAGCCGACCGCGTCGAACTGCTGCAGGCCCACGGGGCGGGAATCGTCGGCGAAGTGCCGGGCCACAGCCTCCTGCCCGGCACTGAGCACCGACACTCCGAAGTGCCGCGCCGGGTGGAGAGCCCGGCGCATGACGGCGTCGTTGTGGACGCAGACGAGCAGCAGCGGCGGGCGCAGGGAGACCGAGGAGAAGGAATTCGCCGTCATTCCGCGCGCAAAGGGTCCGCCCACGGTCACCACGGTGACCCCTGTGGCGAACTCCGCGAACGCACGACGCAGATCCTTCCCGTCCGTCTCCCTCGGTGCGGGCAGCGGGAGGGCGGTGTCGCGGGGGCCGGTCACACGCTCGACCCGGGCCGGGGCGATGGGGCATAAGCCTCCAGGGCACGAACCAGGGCCGCGGGCACGGGAGTCGGGACCGTGGCCGTGTTCGGGCCTCGCATGAACGCGACCCGCTGCCTGCCCCGGGCCACCAGCCGCTCCGCTCCCCCGGCGTCGAGTCGGACGTAGTCGAAGGTGAACTCCATTTGCGTCTGCCGGAGTTCCGCCAGTCTCATTCTGACGGACAGCTCGTCGAAGACACTGATCTCGGCGAAGAACTCGCAGTCGACCTTCAACGTGAACAGCTTGAGATCCCCGAGGACGTCGGCGAGCACCTCCGGGGCATGAGCCCTCAGGAACAACTCACGGCACCTCCCCTGCCAGCGGAGGTAGTTGACGTAGTACACGTTGCCGACGAGGTTGGTCTCCTCGAACCCGACGACATGCCGGTACTCGAAGTGGTCCGCCACGAACCTCTCCCTTCCTTCGGAACGGTTCGGAGCCTGCCGCGGGCCTGCGGCAGGTACGTGTGGGTCCGGGGTGGCCGTCACAGGCGTGGCTCCGCCGTGACGAGTACCGCTGCCGCCACCGGATCCGGCAGTCCCTTGAGCCGGGTCACCACAACCGCCACGCGCACGCCGCCCGAGGCGAACACCGTCCAGTCGTCGACGGTGCGCGGTGTCAGCGAGAGCGGGGCGTGCGTGGTGAGCCCGGCCTTCTGCATGCACTCGACGGCGGTCCACACGACCGTGGCCGCGGTGTCGAAGCCGTCTCCCGTCTCGCTCGCGATCGACGCGGCCAGCGGGGCGTGATCGCCGAGCAGCCCTTCCCATACGGCTCGCGGCCTGGCCACGACGGGTTCGATGTCACAGCCCACGGCGGCCGCGTCACCCACCGCGCACAGCGTCCAGCCGGCCGTGTGCGAGGCAGACATGACCAGGCCTTCCGCAACAAGCTCCGGCCGGCCGTCCGGCCGATAGGTGACGGCCGCCGGAGCGCCCAGAGCACGACCCGCGGCCCGCGCCGTCAGCGCACGCCGCGCGGCGGCTCCCGCCGGCCCCTCGACCGGTGGGTGTTCATCGGGCGGTTCCACCGCCAGGGCGACCCGTCGCCCGGTCAGTTCCTCCACGGTCCGCTCCATGTGGGACGCGAGCAGCGGCCCGGACCACGGACCGCTGCGCGCGCCTCGGCGCACCGCTGTCAGGCGCAGCCCCTCCCAACGTTCCACAACGCGTCCGTCGGGGGCGCGGGCGGCGATGTCGTAGACGTACGTCCGGCCGTCGTGTTCCCGTTCGACCGCGACGTAGCGAAGCTCCTTCGGGACATCGGCCCCCGCAGCGAGCGGGTACAGCCGGTCGATGCCCGACGGCAGCAGAGTGGCGTCGGGGACGCATACCTGATTGCCGTGCATCAGCGCGTCCCGCATACCGGGATCGGCCAGGAGCAGCCCGCCCGGGAGGTAGGCGGCGAACCAGTCCGCCACCTCGTCCACCGACAGCTCCGCGTCCACGCGCCGAGCCGAGACGCGGTGGAAGCGGCGCAGCCGCCAAAAGCGGTCGCCCTGGAAGAGCACGTCGCCGTACAGGTCCGCCACCGGGTCCAGCGGGACGTCCCCGAGGCCCGGCCCGTCGGGTACGGGAGGACCTTCGGGCACCGGCAGGCCGGAGAACACCAGCCGTGCCCGGAAGTGTTCGGCGACGAATCCGGACTCCTCCGCGTGCAGGACGACCTCCACCGTGTCGGCGGCCGTGACGGTGGCGGCGATCCGTACCCGGGCCGAGCCGTCGGGGGGCACCACGACGGGGCGGAGGAAGCGGATGTCCTCCAGCACGGGGACACTGTCGCGCCCGGTCACCGCAGCGGCCACCTGGCACATCGCCTCGATTCCGATCACCGCGGGGAGCAGCAGGTTTCCGTCGAGCAGGTGGTCGGCGAGGTACGGGTCCGTGCCGACGTTCAGCTCCGCCTCGGTGACCAGTTCGGCCCCGTGGTAATGGACCAGCGGGGCGACGGTGAACCGGTGCAGGGGAAGCGGTGGCCGCTCGCGGCGCAGCGTGTCCATCTCACCCGTGCGGCCGGTGACGACGGTGACCGGCGGGGCGTCGGGATCGGTGATCAGACGCAGCAGTACCTCGACGCCCTGGTCCGGCGAGATCGGTGTGATGCCCTCGCGGGCCAGGGACTCGACGACGGACAGCTTCTCGCCCATGCCGACACCGGACCACACGGACCATTCCAGACACCGCACACGGCAGTGGGGAGAGTCGGCGGCGAACCGCTGGGCGAGGACGGCGAGCCGTTCGTTGGCGGTGGCGTAGTGCGCTTCGCCACGCAGTCCGGTGCGTCCGATCACACTGCCGAAGCAGACCAGCAGCTTCAGGGCGCTCCGGTCGACCGCGGCGAGGACGGCCCGCAGCCCGTCGACCTTCGGCGCGAGGGTGCGCTCGAAGTCCTCCTCGGTGAGATCGGCGAGTGCGGCAGGTTCGTTCTGTCCGGCACCGTGCAGCACCGCGGTGACGGGCCCGAGTTCGGCGGTCAGTTCGGCGACCGCCACGCGCACCCGCTCGGGGTCGGTGACGTCCGCGCGGGCGTAGCCCACCCGGAGGCCCCGGTCGGCCATCCTCCGCAGGTTCGCGGACAGGACCTCGTCGGCGGTCGGGTCGGAGCGGCCCACGATCGCCAGGGCGGCCCCGCTGCGGCCGGCCACCGCGAGCGCGCACTCCGCCGTGATTCCCTTGCCACCCCCGGTGACCAGGAGGACGTCGGTGGAGTCCAGCAGTTCGTCGGTGCGCTCACCGCGCACCGGCAGGACCCGCAGCACGGGCACCCTGCGGGTCCCGTCGATGTCGTAACTCACCTCCGTGAACCGGGTGGTCGCCGACACCTCTGCCACGATCCGGTCCACGACGCCCTCGGCCGCCGGGGTGTCCACGACGGTGGTCCGCATGTGCGGAGCCTCCAGGTGAAGGGACTTCGCGAGGCCAGCCGCGCCCAGACCTTCCTGCACCAGAACGAACCTCCGCCCGGCACCGCCCGCGAGGGCGCGCCGTGCACCCTCCAGTGCCGGAGTCAGCCGGTCGGGGGGACACCGCGGAGGCAGGCACACCAGAACACCGGGTCCCACTCGGGCGTTGCGCAGCGCGCTCCGCAACTCCTCGGCGTACGGGTGCGCCGGCGCGGCGAACAACTCCCAGTCGCCTTCGGACTCTTCCGCTCGGACCGCTGCGGGCAGCTCCTCGTCCAGGTCCACGACGAAGGCCCGGACCCAGGGGGCGGCGCCCAGCACGGCCGGTACCGACCCGGCACCACCGTCCGGGCCGAAGCCGGCCAACGACTCCAGGGCCTCGCCGAGTTCGCCCAGGGTGGCGGTGGCGAAGTTGGCGGGGGCGTGGGCGGTGGGGAGGCCGAGGCGGGTGGCCGCCTGGTTGACGATCTGCCCCACGGTGATGGAGCTCATGTGCAGGTCGTCCAGCAGGCTGCTGTCGTCCCGCACCAGGTCCACCGGGAGTTCGGCCCGCTCGGCCACCAGGGTACGCAGCACCTCGACGGCGGACTGCTCCCCGTCGCCCACCGGTTCGCCGGCGTTGTCCGCCTGCGGCCCGGCGCCGGTCGCGTACGGCTCCGCGCCGACGGTGCGCCCTGCTCCGTCCGCGTGCCGCTCCCCAGCGGGCGGCACGGCCGGCAGCCCGTCGGGCGCGACGCTCTCGCAGGGGCTCGCCAGGAAGTGGAACTCGGCGTCGAGGTCCAGGGGCCGGGTGAGCCGGTCGGCGAACAAGCGCTCGTGCATCAGCGGGGCACCGACCACGTACGCGGCTCCGGCGACCCGGAGCAGACCGCGCAGCGACGTCTCGTCCGTGTCCAACGCGACGGACGGAACGCCGGTCGCACCCGTGGCCAGGGAGCTCAGCACGTGGCCCGGTCCGACCTCCACGAACAGGTCGACGTCCGCGGCGGCCTCCTGGACCGCCCGGGTGAAGAGTACCGGCTCGGTGATCTGCCGGTGCAGCAGTTCGCGGAGGTCGGTGTCAACGGCCAGTTCCTGCCCGGTCACGGTGGACAGCACCCGGCCCCGCACCGGCCCGAACCGGACATCGTCCAGCCAGGTACCGAAGACGTCGGCGGCCGGTGCCACCAGCGGGGAGTGGAAGGCGTGGGACACCGCGAGCGGCGTACAGCCGACTCCGTGCGCGGTGGCCCGCTCCGTCACGGCGGCCACGGCGTCGGCCGTTCCGGCGACGACCGTCCGCTCGGGGCCGTTGTACCCGGCGATGACCGCGTCGACGCCGTACATCAGCGTCTTCACGCGCTCGGGGGCCGCCGCGAGGGACGCCATGGTGCCGGGCTCGCCGTGCCTGGCCATGGCCTCGCCCCGTACCCGGGCCGCCTCCAGCAGCCGCGCTTCGTCCAGGGCTCCCGCCCAGTGCAGCGCGACGAGTTCGCCCAGGCTGTGCCCGACCGCCGCCTCGGCCTCCACCCCCAGCCAGTCGAGCACGCGCAGTCCGGCGGTGGCGGCGGTGGCGATCCGCGGCTGCGCCACCTCGGTGGCCACCGGGTCCCCGGTGGCGGGCAGCCCGGCCCGTTCGTAGACCTCGGCGGCCTGGGCGAAACGCCGACGGAGTGCGCCGCCGTCGGTACCCCGGCCGGAGCCCTGGCCGGGGAAGAGGAAGCCGATGCTTCCGGCCTCGGCTCGCACGCACCCGATGAAGGCGCGGTCGTCGACGGCGACCAGACCGGCCGGGTCCTGTTCCAACGCGTCGGTCAACTGCCGCAGCCGGCGTTCCGCGTCGTCCGGGGACGTGACCACCGCGGCCGCTCGCCACGGCAGTTCCCGCAGATCACGTTGGAGGGTGTGGGCCAGGTCGGCGAGCTGGGCATAGGAGAGCCTGGGTGCGAGGTCGGCCGCCTTCGTCAGGCGCTCGCGCAGTTCGGCGGGCGACTCCCCGTCCAGGAGGAGCAGTTCGCAGTCCTGGAGCGAGCCGGCGAGTGTGAGGTGGCGTCGATGGGGTGCCCGGTGGCGCGGAGGCGTCTCCTTGTCGATGACGACATGGGTGTTGATACCCCCGAAACCCATCGCGGTGACCCCGGCGCGCAGCGGCATGTCCTGGGGCCAGGGCTCCGCGGTAGGCAGCGCGCGCAGGCCCGCTCCAGGTCCGGTGAGCAGTTCGTGCGGTTCCCGGCAGCCGATGGTGGGGGGCAGCAGGCGCGCGTCCACCGCCATCACTGCCTTGATCAGTCCGGCGACCCCGGCGGCGGCCTTGGTGTGGCCGATCATCGCCTTGGCGGAGCTGATCGCGGCGGGCGGTGCGCCGGGGGCGGCCTCCGCGCGAGCGGCGGTGAGCGCGCCGAGTTCATTGGCGTCGCCCACCGGGGTGCCGGTGCCGTGCCCCTCGAAGAGAGGCACGGTCTCGATACCGAACCCGGCCCGATCGTAGGCACGTGCCAGGGCCAGTCGGTAGCCGCCCGCTTCGGGGCGGGTGATGCTGCCCTGCCCGTCCGACGAGACACCCCATCCGGCGATCGTCGCGTACTGGCGCAGGCCGGCCGCGCGGGCGTCCTCCTCACGCATCAGAACGACCATGCCGCAGCCCTCGCCGGGCCAGAATCCGTTGGATCCCCGGTCGTACACGCGCATCTCGGAGCGGGCGAGGGCGCCGGTCTTGGCGAAGCCCACGATCTCGAACGGGTCGATGGACAGGTCGACACCGCCGGCGACCGCGACGTCGAGGTCACCGCTCAGCAGGGATCCGGCCGCGGAGGTGACCGAGAGGAGCGAGGAGGAGCACGCGCCGTCAACGGTGTAGCCGCCACCGCCCAGACCGAAGTGGTTGCAGATGCGGCCGGCGATGGTGTTCGACAGGGCTCCGGCGAGCGAGTCCTCGTCGATCGCGGGGAACGGCTGCTTGTAGGTCTTCTCGACGCCCTCGAGGAACACGGCGAGCCGGTCGTCGTCCCAGCCCTGGCCTCGCAAGGCTTCCGCGAGCACACGGCGTACGTACGGCCACCGCAGGCGCATCCCGCTCGCCCGTGTGAACTCCCCCGTGAGGGTGTTGCCCACGACGACCCCGGTCCGCGCCCGCGGCAGTCCCCCGCCCTCGGGAAACCCGGCGTCGGCCAGCGCCCGGCCGGCGGTCTCCAGGGCGAGCCAGTGTGTGAGGTCCGTCGAACGGTAGGTGCTGCCGGTGACGCGGTGGGCCACGCGGTCGAAGGCGTAGCCCTCCAGCACGGCGGCCATACGCGCGTAGAACCGGTCGGGAGCGGCCGGATCCGGATCCCAGTAGTCGTCCAGGCGCATGCGTACGTCGGGGATGCGGCGGAAGGCACGCCGGCCGGCCACCGCGTTCTCCCACAGCTCGCGGGGCGACGCGGCGTCCGGGAAGCGGCAGGCCATGCCGACGATGGATACCCGGGTCATGCCGCCACCGGTGCCTTCCCGGTCTCCGACGGAACGCCCCAGGCCTCGACGGTTCGCGCGGGGGCAGGGCCGGTCTGCTCGGTGCGCAGGTGGACCAGCCAGAGGTAGCCGCCGCGGACCAGGCAGACCACGGCGGTGGCGAAGAACAGGCCGTACGCGATGCCCAGCCCGGTCATGATCCCGTACGTCACGGCGACGCCGCCGCCGAAGGCGACCTGTGCGACCGGCCGCGACGGAGTGGTGCCGGGATCCGTGACCATGTAGTTGGTGAACAGGACGAAGGCCACCCCGGTCATCATGCCCAGGGCCGGCGGGATCGCCGTGTCGAAGAGCACTCCCCGCAGCACGGCCTGGAGCACGAAGACCACCAGCCAGCCGCCGATCAGCCACATGCGTCCGGTGAGCTTCGCGTTGAGCAGGGTCCCCAGGGTGACGATCACCGCGGGGATGATCCAGTCGACAGCGCCGTCGGTGTACTCGGTGAACTGGTACGGGGGCGCGATGCTGGCCCAGGGGAACAGCAGCAGCACCACCGCGATGCCGAAGTTCGACGGGTTCATGAAGTGCCGCGGCCTGCCCCGTACCGGTGCGCGCAGGACCCACTTGGCGGAGACCGCGATGACGACCCCGAGGACCATCACCCACAGCCGGTCGTTCACGTAGAGCAGCATGTTGACGGCGAGCGCGGTGATGTGGCTGGGGTACAGGAACTCCAGGACCCCCTTCGCCCCGCCTCCGGCGTAGCGCGGCCGGCGCTCCTCGACCCGGGCTCCGACGAACTCCAGGACCGTTTCGACGCAGTAGGCGACGGCGACCGCGATGAAGGGCCACAGCCAGGGCTGTTCGAAACCGAGCACGGTGTAGCCGGCGATGTTGAGCACGGTGATCGAGATGGCGAACCGGCGCAGCGCGGTCACGATCTTCGGGTCGTGCCGTGGGGGTGTGGTGGATACCTCGGCCATCGCGGTCACTTCTCCTTGACGTCGGACGCAAGCTGGAGGTCATGCCGGCCGGGAGCCAGCCGCAGGTCCTTCTCGTGGACCTCGCCGGAGCGGTCGCGCCACTTCAGGCGCACCGGCAGGGGGGTGCCGCTCTGCTCGCCGAGACCGATGTGCACCTCATGGCTGCGCTTGCCGGAATGTCCACCGCCGCCGTCGACGCGGCTGACGCGCCGGGTGCCGTCGGGCAGGGTCACGGTCACCTGGGCGTCGACGACCGGGGATCCGGAGGGGTGGGTCAGCTTCAGGCCGAGGAAGTCGCCGGCGGCCGGGCTCTCGTTCAGGTAGAAACCGGGGTCGCCCCACTGCCGTGCCACCGCCAGGTCGAGCCTGCCGTCGCCGTTGGAGTCCCCGACGGCGATGCCGCGGGTGGGGATGGGCACGGCCAGGCCGAGGCGGTCCGACAGGTTCGCGTAGTCGCCGTCCGGTGTTCTGGCGAAGAACCGCATGGTCTGGTCTCCGGCCAGGTCGTCGCCCTTTCTGACGTGGGGCCACCAGCCGGGGTGAGCGACCAGGCCGTCGTTGGCGGTGGCCAGTTCCTGCAGTTGGGCCCAGCGGTTGTTCCGGCCCTTCACGAAGCCGGTGGCCTGGGTGATCTCCAGCTGACTGTCGTTGTCGAAGTCGCCCATCTTCACGTCCCAGCCCCAGCCCGACCAGGCGAGGTTGAGCGGGCCGCTGCGGTCCACGTACGGCGCCTCGCCCCGGCTCATGCGGGCGCGCACGTCATCCGTGTCGTCGGCGGTGCTCATGAACGAGAAGTTGCTCTCCTGAAGACCGAAGGAAGTGGTGATGTTGGAGACGAACATGTCGTACAGCCCGTCCTGGTCCAGGTCCCCGAAGTCGATGCCCATGCCCTTGAAGGAACTGGCGCCGATCCGTTTGGACTTGGGCACCATCGGGTTGTGCGCGCCCTTCACCTCGGCGAAGCGGATGCGGCCGGGCTCGGACCGGTTGTGCAGCAGGCGTGACGTGCCGAAGTCGTGGGCGACGTACAGCTCGGGCAGGTGGTCGCCGTCCAGGTCGGTGGCGGCCCCGCCCAGCGTCCAGCCGATCCGCATGTCCCGGGGCATGACGTCCTCGGCCTGGACGAAGCCGTCCGGGGTCCACCGCAGGATGTGGTCCTCACCGCCGTTGAGGGCGTTGGACAGCGAGTCGTTCATGACCACACCGCCTCGGACGGTGGGGTCGAGGACGGGGCTGTCCGGGAAGTAGTTGCCGATGAAGACGTCCTCGTGGCCGTCCCCGTCGAAGTCGGCGACCGTCACCGCGTTGCTGTGCCAGCGGGGCCCGCTGTACTGGGTGGCGCCGACGTCGGCGACCAGTTCGACGGGTTCGAAGGAGGCGGCGCTCATGGCGTTCTGCTCGGGGCGGGCCTGGAAGATGACGGGGGTACGGCCCCAGTAGTAGACGAGCAGGTCGCTGTGACCGTCCTCGTTGAAGTCACCGGCGACGCAGCCCATCGGCGCCATCACGTCGTCCATGGGGAGCGGGGCGGGGTCGAGGACGAACGGCGCGTACCGGTCGCCGCGTTCGTCGGGTGCGGGGGTGACCACGACCTGGTCGATCCGGGGGTCGGTGACGCAGAGGTCGTTGGAGAACCCGTCGCCGTCGACGTCGTTCATGGCGACGGCGGCACCCACCGAGGAGATCCACCCCTCGATGTGCTGGTACGCCTTGTTGACCTCGCGGATCTCCTGCTGCTCGTAGCCCGCGGGCATGGCGATGGTCTTAGGGGTGAAGGCGAAGGAGCTCGCCAGCTCGCCCGTCTGCGCCGCGGACGGTGTCGCCGGGCGGACGACGACGTAGGTCACCACCATCATCAGGACGGCGACGATTCCGGGAAGTCTGAGATAGAGGCGGGATCGCACGGTGGACACGTGGCTAGCACCTTCCCTCGGAAACGAGTGCTCCGGCTATGTGCTGGCGCCATGTCTCGTACGCGGGTGTGTCCACCCGGTCGGACGCGCCCGGTCGCAGTTCCCGGCAGACGCCTGCCGCCTCGTGCGGCTTGATTCCGCACAGCACCTCGGTGGCGAGCTGGGTGTGTGGCACCGTCAGCCCGGCCTGCTCGCGCGCCTCCGCGGCGAACGCCGACCCCTGGAGGAGCTGCGGCCGGTACACGCCGGCGCTGTCCCGCAGGCGCAGCAGTTCGTCCGCACCGGCGCCGCCCGCATAGGTCGCGGCCAGTCCGACCCCGCTGTACAGGTCACCACGCCGGGCCGGCGGGAAGGCGCCGACGAGTGTCACGACGGCGTCGACGTCGGTGCCGCCGACGAACCACAGCGCCCGGCCGATGCCCTGGTCCACCGCGCGTTGCGCGTAGGGGGCCTGGCGCTGCGGCCAGGGAAGCTTCTGCTCGCGGTACTGCCCGTGGACATAGCGCGCGGTCCGGAAGTAGGCCTGGTGGAAGCCGTATCCGTCCAGAATCAGCCACCTGAGGAGCGGGTCCGTCTTCTCGATGTCGGGGTGCAGCAGCCGCGGCAGACGTGCCATGGCCCAGCCGATGCCGACGTAGGCCATGTAGGTGTGCGCGCCCCCTCGTCCGGCCAGCAGACCGCTGAGGCGCCGTCCCTTGCTGCCGGGCAGCGCGTCCATGATGGAGCACGCCATGGCCGCACCTTCATAGGCGAATCCCCGGAACTCCCTCGGAACCGCTTCCAGTCGGGGCTCCGCGGCTCGCGCATCCGGCGCTTCGACGATCCGCCCGTAGCCTTCGAGGAAGCTTCGGCCCACGGTTTCCAGCAGTTGCTGGGACGTCGGGTTCTTTTTCCGGAATCCGCGTACGTCCAGACTGGTGCTGGACAGTGCGGGAGTCAATATTCTGCGCCGGAACGCACGTAATCCAGCCGTCACTGTGCGGTACCCCCTCGTTTGGGTGCCTACAAGCCGGTACGGAAAAACCATGCCGAATGTACCCGGCGCTTCCGGCCCGCTGTCTACTCGAAAAGTGCGCTCCCTTTTCCCGGTGCCGTGCGCCGGCTCACGGAGCACGGTTCGAAGCCCGGTCGGGCGCACGAATGCACTCCGTGCCGCCATAGGCGGCCGAACGCTGCGGCCTCTGCTCTTCCGGTAGGGTTCGCTCTGTTGGTAGAGCATGAAGAAGGCGAGGCCCGGGAATGGACAGTCCGGCGATTGTGACGCGGGAAGAATGGTTAGCGGCCCGGAAGGAACTGCTGGCGCGGGAGAAGCAGTTCGACCGGGAACGGGACGCGCTCAGTGCCCAGCGCCGCGCCCTGCCGATGGTCGAGATCACCGAGCCGTACGTCTTCGAAGGACCGAGCGGACCGGCGTCCCTCATCGATCTGTTCGAAGGCCGCAGTCAACTCATCGTCTACCACTTCATGCTGGCGCCCGACTGGGACGCCGGCTGTACCGGCTGTTCACTCCTTGCCGACAACATCGGACACTTGGCGCATCTGCATGCGGCCGGGACATCCTTCGCCGCGATCTCCCGCGCGCCTCTCGCGAACATCACGAAATTCCGCGAGCGCATGGGGTGGAATTTCCCTTGGTTCTCCTCCCACGGAACGTCGTTCAACTACGATTTCCACGTCACGATGGATGAATCCGTCGCACCCGTACTTTTCAACTTCCGCACGAAGGATGAACTGCGGGACGCCGGAATCGGCTCCTGGGCCCTGGCCGGCGAGCAGCACGGCCTGAGCGTCTTCCTCCGCGAGGACGACCGCGTCTTCCACACCTACTCGACGTACTCGCGCGGCACCGACCTGCTCAACGGCACCTTCAACTACCTGGACCTGACCCCCCTCGGGCGCCAGGAGGAGGCCGGGATCATGAACTGGGTGCGTCACCACGACGACTACGGCGACCGGACCACCGAGGACGGCTGCGGCCACTGCGACGCCTGACGCCGCCGGTGCCGGGGTCGCGGGTGGGAGGATCCTCGCGGTCCCACCCGCGCCCCCGGGGTCATCGGCCCGGACGCAGGCGCAGGAGCTGTCCGTCCGCCTCACCGAGCGAGGTCGTTCGGTTGGTCAGGTAGATGTCGCCGTTCGGAGCGACGGTGACCCCGCCGGGGTGCTCCAGCCCTTGGCGTGCAAGCACCGTACGGCGTCCGTCCCTCTCGACGCGCACGAGCCTCCCGGTGCGGTCGGGCGAGTCGAAGCCCTTCTCAGCCAGTTCGAGCACCAGCATCCGTCCCTGGCGGTCGAAGGCCAGGTCGATGACACCGGTGAACCCGCTCGTCACGACGACCGGTTTCCGGCCAGGCGCCATGCGCCAGATCCGCGCCTTGCCCAGATGGGTCGGTTCGCCGCTGTACTCACTGATGTAGAAGGCGCCGTCGGGTCCCTTCGCGATGGCCGACGGCACGGACTCCAGCGGTTTACCGTCGACGATCTGGTCGGGCATCAGGGCCACCATGCGGACCGATCCGCCATCGGTGACCGACAGGATGTTGTTGCCGCCCGCCTCGGCCACCAGAGTTCCGCCGGGGACCCTGACGATGCCGTACGCGTTGGCGTTGACGTCCGCGCGATGCGGGTTGTGGCGCTGCTCGAACGCGAGGAGGTCCCCGACCGGGTGAAGCCGGCCCTTCCGGTCGATGGTGCCGGTCTGCGCGAGTCCCCGTGCGGCCGGGCCCAGCCCGTCACGTGTGGCCATCTCGCCGCCCATGCCGAAGACGACGGAGATCCGCCCGTGGCTCGCGTCGACGTCGTGCAGTCCCAGCACACTGAACTCGTTGATCACCGAGGGGAGACCGGTGGCGATGCGCTCGGCCCCGCGCTTCTTCCCCGGTGTGTACGAAGTGATGGCCCCGGTTGCGCCGAAGCAGGCGGGATACCCGCCCACGCCGGGCGCGCACGGACTGGGGCCGCCCCGGCCGGCCTCCGTGACCAGGACGCGCCCTGCGTGGGCGTCCCAGGTGAGGCCGCGCGGAGTCACCAGGTTCTCGGCGACCACGTCGAGCCGTCCGCCGGCCCCCGCCTGGGAGGCAGTGCCGGTCATCAAACCGCAGAACAGAGCGGTGGCGAGCGTGGCGGTGCACAAGCGGCGCAGCATCTTCAGCCCCCTGGGCGTCATCGTGGTATCGAGCCGGTCGTGCGGCGGGCGCTCCAGGACTCCCGCCGGGTGGTGTCGGTCGCGTCGCGGTCGGTGTAGCCGTCCGAGACGGCGATGTCGGTGAAGCCGGTGGCGCGCAGCGCGTTCCGGACCTCGTCACGGGTGAAGTGGCGCTGCGCATGCTGCTCGACGGATCTCCGGAACAGCTCTCCTTCGGGCACGAAGAGCGATACGAGATATTCGTACTCGGGTGTGTCCGGCTCGTGCCGGGTGTTCCAGATGTAGGCGAAGTCGCCGAAGTCCTCACCGAACTCGCCGAGGGCCGCGATCTCCTCGAAGGTGCGCCGGGTACTCAGATCGAACACCAGCACCCCTCCGGGCCGGAGCGCCTGGGCGAGCTGACGCAGCGTGGCGGCCAGGCCGTCCTCACCCGTCAGGTAGTTCGCCCCGTCGAAGCAGACGAGAGCCGCGTCGAAAGGACCCAGTTCCGCGAGCCGTTCATCGGGCACCGCGAAGCAGAGCAGCTCGGTGCCGGGTGTGGTGCGGGTACGGGCGACGTCCAGCATCGCGGCGGAGGCGTCGACCCCGGTCACCTCGTAGCCGTGGTCCTGCAGGGCCTTCATCGTCATACCGGTACCGCAGCAGACGTCGAGGACGGTCCGCACCTCGAGACCGCTTTCGACGAATCGTTTCTCCGCGAAGCTGAGCCATTGGTCGTACGGGATGCGGTCGGCGGCCATCCACCGGTCGTAGATCTGCGCGAGGGCGCTGTACGGTGCCCCGTACCCGTGGTCGCCCTCCGGGGCGGCGCTCACCGGACGTCCCACGGGCCGGCCTGTGCCAGGTACCGCCGCCCGGAGACCTCGGGGGACGATGTCCCGGCAAGCCACTTCCAGAACGGCAGCGTCACATCCGGGGCCGGCACGCCCGACAGGTCGAAGCCCGGCTCCGCCTCGGCGTACCCGCGGGTGCGGATGCCGCCCGGGTCGACGGAGGTGACTCCCACACCGGTGTCGGCGAGTTCCGCCGCGATGATGCGCGAAGCCTGGTCGAGGGCGGCCTTGCTGGCCCCGTAGATGCCCGCGCACGGGAACACGTCCACGGCCGCTTCGCTGGACAGGTTGACCACCAGTCCGCCGGTCTTCCGCAGCAGCGGCAGGGCGAGCTGCGCCAGTGCCACGGGAGCCACCACATTGGTGCGGAGTACCTTCTCGAAGACGTCCACCGGATGGTCGAGCAGCGGTCTGATCGGACTGACCCCCATCTGGGAGGCGTTGTTCACCAGCCAGTCGAGGCGTCCGAGCGAGCCGGCCTCGGCGATCAGCCGCTCCCGGTGCGCGGCCTCCCCCACGTCCCCCGCCACCGCGACGACGGTGGTGCCCCGGTCGGTGAGTCGCTTGGCGACCGCCGTCAGGTCGGACTCGGTGCGGGCGGTGAGAACCAACCGCCAGCCGGCGCCGGCGAGGAACTCGGTGACGGTCTCGCCGAGCCCCGTGCTGGCGCCGGTGACCAGGGCGACGCGCGATGGTGTGCGGGGGTCTGTCATGAACATCAGCTCCTGTGTCGGCGGGGGCGGTGCCCGCTCAGGTGGACAGGCGGATTCCGTGTTCGGCGTAGCAGCGGACGAGTGTGAGGGCCTCTCCCCATCCGGGAGCGCACTGCCCGTACCGCGCGAGACCGGCAGCGGTCTGCGGCAGGCCCGTCTCCACCACCGTGAGCCAGGTGCCATCCGGGTGCTCGGCGATGGTGAAGGTGACGAGCGAGGGCGGAGTTCCCCAGGTGATCGCGAAGCGTTCGTTCGGCACGCACTCCATGACCACACCGTCGTCGGTGACATCGCTGCCGTCGTCGCTCCACCCGCGCCAGACCAGGTGGACCGGGCTGCCCTCGGCCGGACCGAAGGTCGAGCCGTTGGTGAACCACTTGTCCCAGCCGGTGCCGCTGGACAACAGGTCGAACACGGCTTCAGGGGCCGCGCGGACCAGCGTCGAATGCAGGATGTCGGGAACCTGAACGGCTTCCTGGGGGCTGCCGCTCTCTTCCGTGGTGCTCATGTCGTGCTCTCTCCTCGTACTGTTTCTGTTCTGCGGACTCAGTCGGCGGATGCCGCCGCGTAGACGGGCATGAGTTCCATCCAGCGCGCGTCGGAGTCCGCCACGCCGGGGGTGTCGGCGAGGTGTGCTTCCAAGTTGTCGGTGTACATGTGCCAGCCGGCCGCGTAGTCGACCGGGTCCGCCTCGGGGCCGAACCCGACGTGCTCCAGGAGCAGTCGGGTACCGCCGTCATCGGTGGGTGTCAGGTCGAGCCGCAGCTCGGACTCGGTCTCGCCGGTGTAGCGCCAGGTCACCCGCAGCCGGGTAAACGGCTCCCAGGTGAGAACCCGGCAGACGATGGTGTCGCCGTGCGCTCCGCGGCCCTCGAGTACGTACTCCACGTCGGGCCCCGGTATGCCCTTGAGGACCGGGCCGAACCAGTGGGGCAGCCGGTCCGGTTCGGTCCAGGCCCGCCACACCTCGTCGGGCGTCGCCGGGAGGATCCGGTCCAGCGTCGCCGTGCGTGCCGTACGCGATGCCGTTCCGAGGGCGCTGAGCGATCCGCTCATCATGAACTCCGCTTCTGTGCGTGGGCCGGACGGGGTGAAGGGGTGCGGCGGGACGCGGCGGCGCCGGTCAGGCCTGGGCGGTGAGCGTGGAGTCCCCGGACACGGCGGGCGCGGCGGCCCGGTCGGCCTCCGCGATCGGACGACTCAGGGCGAGCACACCGACCCCGACGCCCGCGGCCACGACGAGCACCATGGCGGTGTTGAGGGAGGTGGCATCGGAGAGCCAGCCGTAGGCGGTCGGCGTCGCGATGAACGCACCGTACGCGGGCACCATCATGGCCGCCGCGACGATGTTGACGCGGCTCGGTGCCACCCGGGCCGCGGCGCTGAGGCAGGTGGGCTGTACGCCGGCGATGGCGATGCCCATGAGGAGGAAGGCGAAGACGGACAGCCACAGGTCGAAGGCTGCCATCAGCAGTCCTCCGGACAGCGCGGTCCCCACAGCGGAGATCAGGAAGGACCTGCGGATGCCGAGGGCGGCCACCAGCCATGCGTTGATCATGCGCCCGATCATCATCGTGAGGCTGAAGAGGGCAAAGGCCGCGCCACCGTAGACGATGGGGGCGTCGAGGAGCTGGTCGACGTAGATGACCGACCAGACCTGCACGATGCTCTCGACCGCGATGCCGAGTACGGTCATCACGAAGACCACGCGGAACAGCGGGTTGCGCATCAGCTTGAGGAGGCCGACGTCGCCCTCGACCTCCGCGGCACCCGGCGCCTCATCGGGCTCGTCCTGGTTCACCGGCGGGTACATGATCACGAAGGACGCGACGAGCACGGGTGCCATGATCACGGCGAACAGCACGGCGACCCAGCGGTAGTCCATGCCCATGCTGATCAGCGCGCCGGCGCCGAGGGCGCTGATGACCGTCCCGCCGCTGTTGATCGCGTACATCTTGTTCATCACTTCGCGGCCGCCGCGCGCCTGGATCTCCATGAACACGCTGTTGGTTGCGGTGTCGACCAGCGCGGACCCGAGACCGGCGAGGACGAAGGCGATCAGCAGACCCACGAAGTGGTCGCTCACCGCCAGCATCACGAGCAGCCCGATGAGGGCGAGTTGGCCGTAGATGCCGATCCAGCGGTGGTCCAGGTAGTGGTAGATCCGCTTGGCGGCGAGCAGCGTCACCAGCCCGACGACGGGAAGCAGCAGGTGCGCGGTGCCGAAGAACCCGTCACTCAGGTCGAGGGAGCGGATGACCTCCGCCCAGGCGACCGTCATCACGCCGATGGCGATGCCGAACATGAAGAACTGGGTGCCGGACAACCAGGTGACGGCCCTCAGGTTCCAGGAGGGTTCGGCTAACGCCGCGTCGGACTCGTCCTGGTGTTCTGTCGTCACGCTGTCTCCCGGTGCGCCGGATGCCAATGCCTGTGCGGAGTCCGCCGGTACTTGGCGTGCTCCTCGGTGTTCATGAGCTCGAATACCGTGCTCATCTCGCTGCGGAGAATTCTTGAGATATCGACTGTTTCCACGAGCTTGTCGTAGAGCTCCGCCAACTCGGGGTCGGCGTCGACCTTCGGCATGACCTCGTCGTAGTGCGCCCGGTCGTGGAAGTAGGTGAGTTCGGCGTAAACCACCTCGTCGGGTGACACGTCGACGCCCGAGGCGATGTCCGAGCACCCGTATTTCGCCTCGGGATCACTCACCTCCATCACGGTGCCGCCGATGGCACCATGCCGCCGGAATACTTCTATGGCGTCGTGAACGACAGTGCGGAAATCCTCTTCGCGCGACCTGGGAACCCTGTGCAGGAACCAGATGAGATACACGGAATCCACCACCCAGCGAGATCTGAGCCCCGGGAAATGGGGGCCTGTGAATCGAGCTGTCCGGCAGGAGGCTATACGAATACGTAGTGAGTGGCAAGGATCACTTCGGCGCCCCAGGGTGCTCCCGACCACGCGTCGCCGCCCGGCCGACAGCCGGCCGCGCAGGCCGCCGCCACATGCCCCCGTCAAGGCGGGCCGACCGGACGCCGCCGCCCCGGCGCAGCCTGCGGTGCGGTGGGGACATGACGCCCGGGGCTCCTGACCGCCACCCGGGAACCACCTTGCTCAGCAGCGGCGATGGGACCGGGAACGCTCTCGGATCCGACGTGACGACGAGGCCTCCTCCCTGCCGCACGGCGACTCGACACCCCCGCCGCGTCCGCCCGTTCGGGCCCCGCCGCGGAGTACGTCCCGCAACCCCGGCGGGCCGAGCCCCGGCCCGCCCACCTGCCTGTTCCCACTCCCTTGCGCAGAGCACGAATGTTACTATCGAGAACGAGAGTGAAGGAGGCCGCCGTGAAACGAGACTACGGACAGTTCTGCGGGCTGGCCGCCGGGCTGGACATCATCGGTGAGCGGTGGACCCTCCTCATCGTGCGGGAGTTGCTGATCGGCCCCGCCCGCTTCAAGGGCCTGCTGGAGAACCTCCCCGGGATCGGCCCCAATCTGCTCACCGACCGGTTGCGGATGCTCGGCGACCACGGACTGGTGGAGCAGGCGTCCGTGGCCGACGACGGCCGCGCCCGTCTCTACCGGCTCACCGCCTCCGGGCAGGAGCTGCGGGAGCCCGTCCTCGCACTCGCGCGTTGGGGCCTGAAGTTCCTCGACGCGTCGGATGCCGACGGGGCGACCCGCGCCGCGTGGGGGTTCCTCGCCGTGCAGGCGATGATCGTCGACGACGCCGTTCCTCAGGTGGACGAGGTCTACGAGTTCAGGGTCAGCGAGCAGATCTTCCAGATCCTGGTGCGCGACGGCCGGGTCTCCTTCGAGCGCGGCGCGGTGGCCGATCCCTCGCTGACCATCGAGTGCGACGCCGGTACGTTCGTCCGGGTGGGCGCTCGGATGCTGTCCCCGTTCCAGGCGCTCGCCACCGGGGACGTCCGGATCAAGGGCGACCCGGAGGCCGTGCTCCGCTGCACCTTGATGCTCGGCCTGGACTGACCTCCCGGACGGGCCACGACGCAACGGTGCACCCCCACTTCGCGTGGGGGTGCACCGTCATGTCACACCACAGGTCACTCGGCGGCCAGCTCGGCACCGCCCTGGACCACGTCGATCTTGCCGTCGGGACGGCCGTGGCACTTGATCGAGTTGAGCGTGTAGCGGCCCGCGCCGGTGTGGTCGCCCGTCTTGCCGCGGAACGTGCCGTACAGCTTGGCGTTGGTCATCGGGCCCGCGATCGGGTCCGTCGGGTTCGACAGCTGCACGTCGCCGGCGCCGACGATGCCACGGTCGAAGGTGCGGTCCAGGTTGACCGCGGCCCAGCCGTAGTACCGGCCGCGCACGCTCTCCACGAAGGGCATGTCGGCGTCGCGCAGGCGCTGCGCACGCGGACCGTCGCCCTGGATGGCCACGTCGCCCTTGCGGGCGAGCGAGGTGAGCGCGATACGGCCGAGCGACACGGGCACCTCGACCATCTCACCCTTGCCGACGAAGCCGCTCGGGTAGAACGGACGCAGCGTCTCGGAGAGGTAGTTGTGCTCCAGGTTGTTCCCGTCGTACTCGACGCTCAGCCCGCGGAACGGGAAGATCTCGTAGTGGCACGAGCCGTCCGCGTTCAGCCCCTTGAGCTCCTTCTCGACCGTGAGGTCGGTCCGGATCGTCTCGACGTTGGTGCTCGCGAGCACACGGCCGAGGATGGAGTCGAACCACAGCGGCGAGAGCACCGCACGGACCGCGCCGACGCCGGGCGTCATGATGACGACCCGGCCGCCGATGATGAGCGGCACCGTCTGGTCGAAGTACCCGGTCTCCTCGACCTCGGCCTCGTTGTACACCCGCTGCTGCTTGACGCCGGTGATGTCGCCGGTGAGTACGCGCGCCCAGTCGGCCACCTCGGGGTCGTCGTCCGTGGCGTACTTCTCGAAGACGCCCAGAGCCCTCGGACCGGCCGAACGCAGGGCCAGCCACAGCGCGCCCGAGCGGACCAGGCGGTCCTTCTCCGTGGCGATGGTGTCGGAGATGAACGCCAGGCTCTCCTCCGGGTTGCGGTCGGCGAACTCCCACAGTGCGCGCTCGCGCTCCAGGGGGCTCTCGTGCCCTTCGGTGACCTCTCGGAGCTCGCTGTCGCTACGGGTGTCGTACGGCAGGAACTTCTCGGTGATCGGCCGGGCGAAGTCCAGGTACTCCGCGGGGTCGTTGTACCGGGCGGCCGGCGGCGGCGTCAGGGCCACCAGGCCTTCCTGCATCCGGGATTCGATCGATTGGGTCATGTTTCCTCCGCAGTTAGGTAGTGCACCCCATGCGAGGTAGTTATATGAAAACTAAGTAACCTCGACCTGTCAAGGACGGTGTATCCCCGGATCACTTGGCCGATACTGGGATCCGTAGATCATCAACTTAAGGAACGTGTGGCCATATGGAACGAGCTGAACGTCCTGATCTGCCCTCCGTGACCACCACCGCGGCCCTGCTGCGTCTCGGCCGGATACTGACGACCGTCTCGGTCGGCACCGCCCGCCACCTGGCACGTCACTCGTTGCGGCGGCTGAGCGGACGGCCCACCACCGCGGCGGACTGGCCCCAGGAGCTCTCCCGGATCATCGAGCGGCTGGGCCCGGCCTTCATCAAGTTCGCCCAGATCGCCAGCACCCGCGAAGATGTCCTGCCGCCCCGCGCCTGCGCGGCGCTGGGACGCCTCCACGACAACGTCGAACCCATGCGGGCCCAGGACGTCCACCGGGCGCTGGCGGCGCACCTCGGCCCCGGGGGGGCCGAGGTGCTGACGGACTTCCGGCCCGAGCCCCTGGGCTCGGGCAGCATCGCCTGCGTCTACCCGGCCCGGCTGAGCGACGGGACCCAGGTGGCGGTCAAGCTCCGTCGCCCCGGTCTCACCGACACGGTCCGCCGCGACGTCGCCATCCTCAACACCGTCTTCGCGCTCGCGGGACGGCTCCCGGGGCTGCGCGGAGCCCCGCTCTCCGACATGGCGCGCGCCGTCGGGGCGAGCGTGCTGCGCCAGCTCGATCTCGCCGCCGAGGCACGCAACCTCGCCCTGCTCCGCGACGACCTCTCCACCCTGGAATTCGTCACCGTGCCCGCGCCCGTGACCGCGCTGTGCGGAGAGGCCTGCGTGGTCATGGACTTCGTGCCCGGGGTACGCGAGCACGTCGAGGTGGCCCAGTTGAGCCAGGAGCGTCGCCGGGCGCTCGCCGACCAGACGCTGCGGGCCGTCTTCGAGATGCTGTTCTGCACGGGCCTCGTCCACTGCGACCTGCACCCCGGCAACCTGCGTCTGACCCGCACCGGCTCCGTGGTCGTCCTCGACGCCGGATTCGTCTACCGCGTCCCCGAGGTCGTACGGGAGAATCTGGCCCTGTTCTTCCTCAACCTCGGGTTCCGTAACGGTCCACGGTGCGCCGAAGCGGTCCTGGCCAGCGCCGGACAGGTCGACCGGCGCAGCGACACCGCCGCCTTCGCCGCGGACATGACCCGCCTCGTCGAACGGTACGGTGGCACCACCGCCCGCGACTTCGACCTGATCGCCTTCTCCACCGAGCTGTTCGCCAGCCAACGGCGCAACGGCATCTACGCCTCGTCGGAGTTCGTGTTCCCCCTCCTCGCGCTTCTCATGGTGGAGCAGACGGTCCGCCGCCTCGACCCCGACGTGGACTTCCAGGCCATCGCCCGCCCCATCGTGTTCCGCGCCGCGTCCGGCCGCCCTGCCGGCGAGCGCCGCCGACGGCTGGAGAGCGTGGACTGAGCGTTGGCCCGCGGGCCCGCGGGCTCCGGTGGTCGTCGCCACCCGGCGTTCCGGGTGGCAGATCGGAAGCGCGGCGGGGGGGGGAAGGGTGTGTCGGGTCGGGGGTTT